>JBLHLN010000037.1:0-12057 GCA_047620565.1 Woeseiaceae bacterium | reverse complement strand
AAAACAAAAAGGCCCCAAAGGGGCCTTTTGTTTTTTTGGCTGGGGGACAAGGATTCGAACCTTGGTTGGCGGAGTCAGAGTCCGCAGTCCTACCACTAGACGATCCCCCAAGTTCGCCCCCGACTACGTCGGGGTCGCACTTAACAGGTGCGAACTTACCTCTAACAAGCGTCGCACAATCTATCGTTTCGAGTACTGCGTAGCACGACGAGCTTTTCTAAGGCCAACCTTCTTGCGTTCAACCTCTCGTGCATCACGTGTTACGAAACCGGCTTTTCGTAATGCAGGGCGCAGTGATTCATCGTACTTCATCAGAGCGCGTGTCAGGCCATGGCGAATTGCACCAGCCTGGCCAGTGGTACCGCCACCCTTCACGGTGACTGAGATATCGAATTTGTCGACGAGATTCATCAACTCAAGTGGCTGACGAACAATCATGCGGGCAGTCTGTCGACCAAAAAAGCGATCCAGCGGACGATTGTTGACTTTGATCTCACCACCACCGGGCTGCATGAAAACTCTTGCAGTCGACGTCTTGCGTCGGCCGGTACCATAAAACTGTGCTTCACTCATTTAACTTTGCCTCAATCCTGACGCCGTTGTGGCTCAGGCATCTATATTCAGTGTAATTGGCTGCTGAGCTTCATGACTATGCTCAGGCCCTGCAAAAACGCGCAGCTTTGACAGCATTTTCCTGCCCAGCGAATTGCGCGGCATCATACCCTTCACAGCATACTGAAGTGCCCGTTCCGGAGTTTCCTTCATCAGCTTCTCCAGCGGCATGGACTTCAGGTTACCAATGTAGCCCGTATAACGGTGATACATTTTGTCTTTCATCTTGTTACCGGTCACGCGAATCTTCTCCGCGTTGACGACAACAATATAGTCACCCGTATCAACATGCGGCGTGTATTCAGCCTTATGCTTTCCTCGCAGGCGTCTGGCGATCTCCGTCGACAGGCGGCCAAGGGTCTTGTTAGTGGCGTCAACCACATACCAGTCGCGGCGTACTTCTTCCGGCTTGGCAGAAAAGGTCTTCATTATCTTTATCCAGTTGGAAACGTAGTTTTAGGCCGATTTTCTGGCGCCAAAGCGCCATGGCCTTTTGCCGGTTTGGGACGAAGCCCTAATGCCCCGACGAAAGGCGCGAAATACTACAGCGGGGGCTGGCGCAATGCAAACAAACGCGGCGATTTCGCGGAAAATATCTCCATTGTGAACTCTTTAAAAAACTCTTTTTTTTTCAAAAGGTTACTTGTCATTAGTTTGCTCAATTTAGCGCCATGCGAGCATAGTGAAGGACGATTCACAGCAGCCCCGCCCCACAGCGCAAATTTAGACGGTATGGGAGCGAGTGAATTGGCGCCCTGCCGGACTGATTCCGGGACCGATTTTCACGGTGATGGCAGGTATAATCACCCTGATGAAAGAACGACAACTTTCCCCATTGGATCGATTTCTGTCCGGCCTGGACAATGCGCTGCGCAATGCCGCGCCATCGCCAACCCGTGCCTCGCGTCCGAACCCGGCTGCCGACATTGCCGACAACGATCTGTCGGATAAGGAAAAAAAGCACGCTGCGGCACTCATGCGCGTCAATCACGCGGGTGAAATCGCAGCCCAGGGTCTGTACCAGGGACACGCAGCATTGGCTCGTGACGCACATATTGAACTACAGATGAAACAGGCTGCCGAGGAAGAGCTGGATCATCTTGGTTGGTGCGAAGAACGACTGGACGAGTTGGGAGAAAGGCCGAGTCAGCTACGACCGGTATGGTATGCAGGCGCATTCACGATTGGAGTCGTAAGCGGCGTGCTTGGCGACAAATGGTCCCTTGGCTTTATCGAGGAAACCGAAAAACAGGTTGCGGAACACCTCACCGGGCACCTGCAGCGCCTGCCGGAAGATGACGCCAAAAGTCGTGCAATCGTTGCACAAATGCGTGACGAGGAAGAACAACACGGCGCCAACGCGAACAAAGCAGGGGCCGCTCCCCTGCCATTGCCTGCAAGACAATTGATGCGCACCTGCGCCAAAATTATGACGCGAACCGCCTATTGGTTTTGACGCCAGACTCTGCTTTTCGGGTAGTAACAGACCTGATTGTCGGTAAATCAATCGCAGGACTTCGAAATTTCAATATTTTCGAGCGAAATTCAGGACTTAGCTTGCTCTTGAGGGCGTACTGTATTAAAAGAGGGGCGCAACTTCGTAGAGGGCCACTACATGCAAACAACAGCAAAGACATTGAGCGACGTACCGGCGATTAATCGCTTCTTAAGCTACTGCCGGGTACGAACCGTCCCATCCAAAACCGTCATGATTCACGCCGGCGACCTGCCGGACGTGCTTTATTACATCGTCGACGGTTCGGTTGAGGTAATGATCGAGGATGAAGACGGCAACGAAATGGTACTTGCCTACCTGAACAAGGGACAGTTCTTCGGCGAAATGGGTCTTTTCTATGAGCAACCCACGCGCAGTGCCTGGGTCAGAACACGGACCGAGTGCGAAATTGCCGAAATGACCTATCCACGTTTTCGCCAGATTGCCAGCGAAAGTCCCGGACTGGTATTTGAGCTCGCTACCCAGCTTGCTACGCGCCTTGATCGTACCAACCGCAAACTTGGCGATCTCGCGTTTGTTGATGTTACTGGTCGTGTTGCCCATGCCATCATGGATTTGTGCAACGAGCCGGACGCGATGACCCATCCCGACGGCATGCAAATTAAGGTAAGCCGTCAGGAGCTCAGTCGACTTGTAGGGTGTTCAAGGGAAATGGCAGGACGCGTGCTTAAGGTGCTCGAGGAGCAGGGCCTGGTATCTGCGAGTGGCAAGACTATTGTTGTGTTTGGCGCCAGACCTAATAGAAAGCTCTAAGCTTTTCACAACGCGCTAAAGATCAATCCGCAATGGTCCTGCAGAGGACGCAGGCGGATTGGGTGCCAGACCCAACAGAAAGCTCTGGCTAGCGATTCCTAGCCGTTCGCGGCATTAATCTCGGCTTTCATTTGCGAAATAGTGGCAGCGTAGTTGTCGCTGCCAAATATTGCAGACCCGGCTACAAAAGTATCTGCGCCAGCGGCAGCAATCTGTCCGATATTGCTGGTCTTCACTCCACCGTCAACTTCAAGTCGAATATCCAGACCGCTTTCGTCAATCATTTGTCTTGCCTGGCGCAGTTTCTTCAGCGATGCGTCGATAAAAGCCTGTCCGCCAAATCCCGGATTTACGGACATGATAAGCACCATGTCGAGTTCCCACATAACGTGTTCCAGCCAGGTGAGCGGCGTCGCCGGATTAAAAACCAGGCCCGCTTTACAGCCTTGCTCCCGAATCAAACCAATCGTACGGTGCACATGCGTGCTCGCCTCCGGATGAAACGTAATATAGCTGGCGCCAGCCTTAGCGAAATCCGGAATGATGCGATCGACCGGATCAACCATGAGGTGCACATCGATAGGCGCTTCAATTCCGTAATCTCTGAGCGCATCGCAGATCATCGGACCGATCGTCAGGTTAGGCACGAAGTGATTGTCCATGACGTCGAAATGTACGATGTCGGCGCCGGCCTCAAGTACGGCAGAAACGTCCTCCCCGAGTTTGGCAAAATCAGCGGAAAGAATTGACGGTGCGATCAGTGCTTCCACAAACGAATCCTTGGTCTGGTAACAAACGTACTGTAACAAAAACGACAGTCGAACTTTTTTGACTGATTCTAGCGAATGCTGCGTCGGGCCTTGAGCATTTCATAAGCGCTGCGAACCTCACGTGTGCGACGCTCCGCCTCTGCGAGTTCTGCCGCGTCCGGATTTGCCGATACTAGCTTATCCGGATGATTCTTGTTCATCAGTCGACGGTAGGCTTTCTTTATTTCGGCGTTGGACGATGACTTGTCAATTCCCAATGCCGCGTAAGCCTCTGTGACACGCTTTGAATCTTCATGCCCTGCTGCGGAACGGCGAAATCCCCGTTGCGCGCGCAGCATCGCCTCAAGTTGCGCCAGTTCAACCCTGCCAATCTCAAGTTCCGTGCAAATCTGCCAGATGACCGCGCGCTCTCGCTTGTCCAGCGTCGGCTTGGACCATGCGACTTCCAAAAGCAAGCGGACAAAGAGACCACGTACTTCCGCCTTGCGAGCACTCACCGCGCGCACCTGGCGAAGTGTCGCAACCAGCTGAAACCCGGGTTCTTTACCTAGCTCGAATGCCGCTATGGCTTTACGAATTTGTGCTGGCCCGAGGCCGAGTCGATGCATCATCGCCCGAGCTGCGCGAATTTCGTCTTCAGACACCCGACCATCGGCCTTGGCGATATGGCCCATGGTCTGATACAGCGCACGGATGAATGACTCAGGCAACTGCTCGAGGCGCTCATTCGACAAGTCAGGGCCGAATTTGCTAAAGCGATCGGCAAAACCACGATCGAATTGATGGCCCAGCAAAATGCCAATAATTGCCATCCATGGGCGACCAGTCGCCAGGCCGGCAATTGTGCCGACGACCTTACCCCAATATGGCATTCGGGCTGATCCTGTAATCTCGACGTCGCTGCATCCGCCAATGCTAACCGGAGGACAAAATTTTTCCTAACATTCAGGCCTGTTTCTGGTCCGCCCACAGTCCGACTTGCCTCGCCGACGACGAACCGCCATCATCCGCCCAATAAGTAATGACAAGATCAATATGACCTCTGTAACTACTTTGTTCGAATCAGATATTTCGCAACTGCCGAAAATTGCGCGCGGCAAAGTGCGCGACATTTACAGCGTGGACGATAGCCACCTCCTGATCGTTACTACTGACCGGCTGTCTGCATACGATGTTGTATTGCCGGATCCGGTGCCCGGAAAAGGAGAAGTTCTCACACAAATATCCAATTTCTGGTTTGACATGATGCGCGACCTGGTACCGAATCATTTAACGGGGCGCAATCTCGATTCAGTAATTGAGGACGAATCTGCGCTGCGCCTTCTCACGAATCGATCGATCATCACCAAGCGACTGCAACCCTTGCCGATCGAAGCCGTCGTGCGTGGCTACCTGATCGGCTCGGGCTGGCGTGATTACGAGAAAACCGGAACGATCTGTGGCATCGATTTGCCGCCTGGCCTGAAACAGGCAGAAAAGCTTCCCGCGACGCTGTTTACACCGGCGACCAAGGCCGACGCTGGTGACCACGACGAAAATATCAGCTACGAACAAGCCGTTTCCCTGATCGGGACTGATCTCGCCGCACGCGTTCGCGATCTGTCAATCCGGATCTACGAACGTGCCGCGTCCTACGCGCTCGAAAGAGGCATCATCATCGCGGATACGAAATTTGAGTTCGGTCTTGACCAATCGGGAGCGCTTTACATCATCGATGAGATTCTGACGCCGGATTCGTCGCGTTTCTGGCCGTTGGCCGACTATCAAACGGGCATTAGCCCGCCGAGTTTCGACAAACAATTTGTGCGTGACTATCTCGACACACTTGACTGGGACAGGACTGCGCCGGGTCCGGCATTGCCGGCAAATATCGTACAGAAAACCAGTGAAAAGTATCGCGAAGCGATGCAAATACTTACCGCCGATAAGCCCGGTGGAAAGCCATAAAATGTTACTCTCATGAAATCCAGGTTCGCTCCGGGGCCGCAGCGCATTGATCGCTAAACTAAACAGCTTTATCGACGAGATCATCTGGGGAAAGCATTTTTCCAGAACCGGTCTGCCGGGCAGAATCGTCGCGACATTACTGCGTTATCTGTACGCAATGTTGCGCGATTGTTTCTCCGGCCAGCTGACTATGCGCGCGATGAGCCTGGTCTACACCACTCTTTTGTCTGTCGTGCCATTACTCGCCTTTAGCTTCGCAATTCTCAAGGGCTTTGGCGTATTTAATCAACTCGAACCGTACCTGGATAATCTGCTTTCGCCGTTGGGTGAACAGGGAGAACAAATTACCAGGCAAATTCTCGCATTGGTCGATAATGTCAGGGGGTCGGTTCTGGGCGGTGTCGGGCTGGCGTTTTTCCTGTACACAGCTATCACGACAGTAAAGAAAGTAGAGGAAGCACTTAACTACGTCTGGTACGTATCGAAACCGCGCAGCTTTTCAAAGCGCTTTACAGAATACCTGGTCGTTTTGCTGGTCGGCCCGATGGTCATGGTCACCGCAATCGGCATGATCACATCAATTCAAAGCAACGACGTAGTGCAGTACCTGTTAAACAACGAGGCGCTTGGCCCACTGTTTGTTGCAGGCGGAAAGTTTGTCCCTTTCTTTTTAATCTCCTCAGTGTTCACGTTTCTGTACATTTTTATGCCGAACACGAAAGTAAGTTTCAAAGCGGCCCTTGTCGGCGGCATCGCCGGTGGATTCATGTGGGCAACGATGGGGGCAATTTTCACTACCTTCGTTCTTTTCGCGTCACGGACGCAGCAAATTTACGCCGGCTTTGCGGTGGCGATTACTGCTCTGATATGGCTGTACCTGAACTGGTTAATTCTCCTGATCGGTGCGCAACTCGCTTTTTATTTTCAGCGACCGGCTTTCCTGCGTATCGGTCGAAGGGAACCTCGTCTCTCGAATGCAATGCGTGAGCGAGTCGCTCTCAATATCATGTTTCTTGCCGGCCGCGCTTTTCGCGATCCCGAACAAACGATTACAACCGGCGAAGTTAGCGCCAAACTGCGTATACCGGTTATTGCGCTTTCGCCGATCATTGTTGCGCTCGAATCAGCTGGCCTGTTGATGACGACAGAATCAGAAGAGCTAATACCGGGGCAGGAAATGTCGCGCATCAGCCTGACGCAAATACTCGATACGGTCAGGGATGTTGGTGAAACCGGCTCCTACAGAAACCCAAGCTGGTCCAAGGAAATCGATGCGCTCGGCGACGAACTTGACGCAGCGATCGGCGGCATCGTCAGCGAACGCACCCTGGCAAATCTACTCGACGAAACCGAGCAACCTAAATCAGCCGGCTGATGTTGCCGCTGCGACTAGGCGCCGGCGATCTTCATTTCATCGACCAGCAGTGACCCGCAGCGAATGCCACCGCGAAGGTCCTGATCATCGCCTACGGCAACTATGCGCTGATAAAGATCACGAAGGTTTCCGGCAACGGTCACCTCATGTACGGGATAGGCAATTTTGCCACCCTCAACCCAGTAACCAACCACACCACGGGAATAGTCGCCGGTAACCGCATTGACACCGTGGCCGATGAGTTCGTGCACCAGCAAGCCACGGTCCATCGATTTGATGAGCGACTGCAGGTCACCTGAGTTGCCGGGAATCAGCAAATTGTGTGCGCCGCCGGCATTGCCTGTAGTTTGCAGACCCATGCGGCGCGCCGAATAGGAACTTAGTACATAGCCCTGCAGAACGCCGTCTGAAACTATGTCGCGATCCACTGTTGCAACACCTTCAGCATCGAATGGCGCGCTCGACATACCCTTCCTGATATGTGGACGTTCCTGAATCTGTATGAAATCCGGAAATATTTTCTCGCCAATAGCATTCAGCAGGAATGATGAGCGTCGATACTGTGCGCCGCCGGCAATGGCGCCTATCGCATGACCAATAAATCCGCGTGCTATCTCAGGTGCGAACAAAACCGGCGCCGTGTCGGTTTTTATTTTTCGCGCCCCGAGCCGCTCGACGGTGCGCTGCGCTGCTGTTCTGCCAATTTCTGTGACTGACTCCAGATCTTCAGCGTCACGTGCCGCGCTGTACCAGTAGTCGCGCTCCATGTCACCGTTTTCCTCGCCGACAACAACACAGCTAATGCTGTGGCTTGTCTTCGGGAAACTGGCACAGAAACCGTGCGTATTAGCATAGGCGCGCACGCCACTATTGCTGGATACCGTCGCACCTTCGGAATTGCTGATACGGCTGTCGAATGCCCGCGCAGCATCCTCGCATTCGATCGCGAGGCGAATAGCATCATCAGATTGCAGTTGCCAGTCCCAGGCGAGACCAAGCTCGGGCGGGTCCTGTGCCATAAGTTCGGCATCGGCGAGTCCCGCGTGCTCATCCGCCGCAGTAAACTGCGCAAATGTGCAGGCCTTGTCCACGACCTCGCGCAATGCCGCCGGACTAAAGTCGGAGGTACTTGCGTTGCCCTTTCTCTGGCCCTTGAATACCGTGATGCCAATACCCCGGTCATTCGTATATTCCAGGCTCTCTACATCACCCAGGCGTGCGGTCGCACTGAGACCAAGATCGTGACTCGCCGCAGCCTCGGCCTGGTCGACGCCGCGCTTGCCGGCTTCCTCAAGCACAAACAGAACAAGATCTTCGAGTTCCTTTCCGTCCAGCGAGACCCTGTTCGGCAAAGCATTCATGTGAGTTTCATTTCCATTGTTTGGTTATTCACCGCAAACGAGGTTGAGATCAGCGTGCTACCATGCCATACATCCATCACGGCGTGAAGAATGCCGCCGACTCCTGCCAAAGATGACGAATTTAAAGCCCAGCAAAAGCGCCAGGAAACGTGAGTACACTGCTCTCCAGGCGCTCGGAGAGGAGCTGATAAGCCTTACCCGCGAGCAACTCGCAGGCATCCATCTCGACGAAACTCTGCTCGACGCAGTTCTAACAGCCAAGTCGATTAATTCTCACGGCGCGCTGCGCCGGCAAAAACAGTTGATCGGAAAATTGATGCGCCATCAGGATCCACTGCCGATACAGGCCGCTCTGCAGACTCTTGGTGGGAATGAACTCCGGGAAAAAGACATATTTCGTCGCGCTGAGCGGTGGAGGGACCGAATTGCTATTGATGGTTCTGCGGCGTTGCGGGATCTGTTTGCCGAACTCGGACACGAGAATCAGGACCTCGTTGAGAATTGCAGGTCGCTCGAATTAGCGACAAACGACAAAATCAGGCGTGAAATTCTTCGCAAAATATTCCGCGAAATTCACCGTGAACTGTCTGCGAAGATGCAGAACAGCAGCGTCTGACTATACAATGTGTCGATCCGCAATGGAGCAATTGAGAAAACGATGAGCGCGCAAATAGGAATTATCATGGGATCCCGATCAGACTGGGAAACCATGCGCCACGCCAGCGATATGCTGGAGGCGCTGGGCATTTCGCATGAAGTCAAAGTGGTCTCGGCGCATCGTACGCCGGACCTGTTATTCGACTATGCGGGCTCTGCGGTACAGCGTGGCCTTAAAGTCATCATTGCCGGGGCTGGCGGCGCGGCGCACCTTCCAGGCATGGCAGCTGCTAAAACACGCGTGCCAGTTCTGGGCGTGCCGGTCGAATCCAAAGCGTTGAAGGGTATGGATTCGCTACTGTCCATCGCACAAATGCCTGGCGGCATACCGGTCGGCTGCATGGCGATCGGCAAAGCAGGCGCCATCAACGCGGCGCTACTTGCGAGCGCCATCCTCGCAATCTCAGACGACAAGGTGGCGGCGACACTCGACGCATTCCGCAAAAATCAGACCGACACCGTTCTCTCCAACAATGACCCGCGCCAGTAAGTAATGCAATGAAGAAAGTTGGCATTATCGGAGCCGGTCAACTCGGCCAGATGCTGGGATTTGCAGCACAGGGCCTCGGTATTGAATGTGTTTTTCTCGATCCGTCCAGTGACCCGCCGGCCGCAATCTGTGGCCCGGTACTGCGATTCCCTTTTGACAGTGATGAGGGCCTGCGGCAACTGGTCGCACAAACCGACCTGATAACCTACGAATTCGAAAACGTTCCGGTAACAGCAACTGAGGCCATCGCAAGGACCACTCCGGTCTTTCCACCGCCACTGGCCTTGCGGCATGCGCAAGATCGGCTTGCAGAGAAAAAGTTATTCGAAAAACTGAATATCCCGGTACCGGCATTCAGAACCGTCGATAGCGAGGCCGACCTGCGTACAGCCTGCAAGGAAATCGGCTTTCCTGTCGTTTTAAAGACGAGGCGCCTGGGGTACGACGGCAAGGGACAGACGATCGTCCGCAGCGAAGCGGCGATAGGAGATGCATTGCTTGAAGTGGGAAGCGACGATCTAATCGCCGAACAATGGATAGCATTTGATATGGAGGTCTCGGCAATAGGCGCTCGCAACGTCAGCGGGGAAACCGCCTTTTACGCACTGACTCACAATCAACATCAGGACGGAATTCTCAGCGTCTCCAGGGCGCCCGCGGAGACGAACTCACTGGAAACCGAGGCGAATGATTTACTCTTGCGTCTACTCCAGGATCTTGAATACGTCGGCGTGATGGCTCTCGAACTATTTGTTGTCGGCGATCGATTGATGGCGAACGAATTTGCGCCCCGCGTACACAATTCCGGCCACTGGACTATTGAAGGCGCCGAAACCAGCCAGTTCGAAAATCATCTCCGTGCCATTCTCGACATGCCGCTGGGCGCAACCGGGATGCTCGGGTATGCCGGAATGCTCAATCTGATAGGTGACGTTCCAGTCACAATGAGGGCTTTGACGTTGCCCGGCTGCGAACTGCACGACTACGGCAAGCAACCCAGAAAAGGGCGAAAACTCGGCCATGTCTCAGTGCTTTCGGAGCACGCGGCCGGGCGCGATGCGGCGCTGCAACAGCTGGGTAAGCTCCTGATAAATTGACATTTATCCGACTTGTCTCCCACTTTGGGATAGCCCGATGCGTCATAATATGGGTACACTAGCCGCCTTTGTGGCTGTTTCGGTGGCCGCTGATCATGGATTGAGCAATACATGTCGTACCTGCAACACTTCAAATTCGAGCAAGCACCATTCGGACTGACGCCTGATCCGGAGTTTGTGTACTGGAGCAAGCAACACTCCCGTGCCAAAGCTTTTATGGAATCGACTATCTGGCTGTCTGACGGATTTGTGGTCATTACCGGAGATATCGGTTCCGGCAAGACGACGTTGTTGCAATCATTCCTTAGCGAGCTCGACGAAAATGTTATTTACGCCGTTGTCTCGCAGACCCAGCTGTCACCGACACAGTTTCTGCAATCTGTACTCACTGAATTCGGTTTTAAGCCATTTAAGAAGAAGAAAGTTGAGTTGCTCGATATGCTCAACATGTTCCTTATAGAGCAATACTCAACTGGCAAAAAAGTCATACTTATTATCGACGAAGCGCAAAATCTTAGCGCGAAAGTGCTGGAAGAGGTTCGCTTGCTTTCTGGCATCGAAACACAGAAAGAAAAAGTCATGCGAATTATTTTCGCAGGTCAGCCGGAACTAAAAGATACACTCGACTCGCCGGGCCTCAAGCAACTCGTGCAACGTGTACGCCTTAGATTTCACCTGGGACCACTTGGTCGTGACGATACCCGTGCCTATATAGAGCATCGCCTGGCGATCGCCGGTCGACCTGACAACGAAATTTTTGCCGAAGATACTTTCGAAATTATATACCGCTACACCGGCGGCGTGCCAAGGCTCATAAACACGCTTTGCGATTCGTCGTTGCTGGTTGCGTTTGCCGACGAGAGTTCGACCATCACTGCAGAAGATGTTGAGGCCACAGCGGAAGAACTTGGCTGGGGCGAACATGAAGACAGTACCGGCGAGCATGAAGTCATACCGCACCTCGTGAAAGACCCCAAACCAAAAAAGGATTTCCTGATTCGTATAGAAGTGCGCTGCGAGGGCAAAGCCATTGCAGAACACTTTTTTGAGACCGGACGCTTTGTCATTGGCCGGGCTTCCGACAACGAAATTTTTATCGATAGTCAATTCGTCAGCCGGCACCACGCACAATTGACTGTTAGCGAAGCAGGCTGTGCGCTCGAAGACCTCAATAGCACCAATGGTGTATTTATCGGCGACAATCAGATCAAGAAGCAGTTACTGGAAAATGGCGACATAGTTTCGCTTGGAACGCATGAACTGGTCTACAGCGATCTGCGTAGCAAGAAGGGCAAGGCAGTCAACGCCAAGTAGTACGTAAATTTTTGCTGTTATATATCTCTTGTGCGACCAGCACGCCGGTCATAGTCGCGAAAATCCCGACGCTTCAATAACACCACCAATCCACCAACGAGACTGGCAAGGCCGACGACAAAACAAATCGTTGGCCAGTGCCAGTGATTGAGATACATCGACGCA
>JBLHLN010000036.1:0-12312 GCA_047620565.1 Woeseiaceae bacterium | reverse complement strand
AATCATGGATGAAATGAAGGCCAAGGCGAAGCAGGCAGGCTTATGGAATTTGTTCTTGCCGGATAGCGAGTTCGGTGCGGGCCTGAGCAATATCGAATACGCGCCGCTGGCCGAGATAATGGGACGGTCATTGATTGCGCCCGAGGTTTTCAATTGCTCGGCGCCTGACACCGGCAATATGGAGGTCCTGGTCCGCTACGGTAGCGAGCAACAGAAAAAGACCTGGCTGGAGCCGTTATTACGCGGTGAGATTCGCTCCGCTTTTGCGATGACGGAGCCCGATGTCGCCTCATCTGATGCGACAAATATTCGCTCCAGCATCGTGCGCGACGGTAACGATTACGTTGTCAACGGACATAAGTGGTGGACTTCCGGCGCCATGGATCCTCGTTGCCGGATTCTGATTTTCATGGGTAAGACTGACCCGGAGGCAGACCGGCACGGGCAACAATCCATGATTCTCGTGCCGATGGACACGCCCGGCGTAACGGTCGTACGGCCGCTAAGTGTTTACGGCTACGACGACGCGCCACATGGACATGCGGAAATGACATTTGAAAATGTTCGGGTGCCGCGGGACAACCTGTTGTTGGGAGAAGGGCGCGGATTCGAAATCGCCCAGGGCCGACTCGGACCCGGGCGGATTCACCATTGTATGCGGCTCATCGGGCTTGCCGAGCGGGCACTGGAGAGCCTTTGCGACCGGGCCAACGAGCGCGTGGCATTCGGCAAACCACTGGCGGAACAAGGGGTCGTGCGTGAGTCAATTGCCGATTCGCGACTTGAAATTGATCAGGCGCGACTGTTGACGCTGAAGGCCGCCGATTTGATGGACAAGGCCGGCAACAAGGTCGCTCGTGCCGAAATTGCGATGATCAAGGTGGTCGCGCCATCGATGGCGCTTAGAGTAATAGACCGGTCCGTGCAGGTGCACGGCGGAGCTGGCGTCAGCAGCGATTTCGGCCTGGCCGCGGCATGGGCCGGCGCACGCACGTTACGCCTTGCGGATGGCCCTGACGAAGTTCACCGGCAATCCATCGCCAGGCTGGAGCTGGGCAAGCGCGGTGCTGGCCGGCACTGACAATGTCTAAAACATCCATAAGCTCCCAAAAATGCTGCGGTTCTTGCGGCCTGAAATTCGCGCCGAATCAGCCGACGTGCCATTTCACTAGTAACTTTCGCGGCGTGACGTTATGTTGTTCTAAGGCTGGCGATATATGAAGCATGTGGTATTCTTGTCGCCGAACAAGGCGGGACCCGAAAAAATTAGGTTAGTAGTAAAGGGGAATTATTACTGACCGGGTAGTCCGAAAATCGAAGAGATAGGGTCAAAATTAGAATTAATCGCCGCGGCGACAGTGGAGAGGGTCGCGAGCGCAAGGGGGATTGCAATCAACTTGATGCGATCCACCCGTCTTTTGTGCAAGTTGTCTGGTATGTTTTTTAATAGTAGCTGCGCATCCCTCTCCCGAATTCCCATAATTAAAATTCGATATAATTAAGGAGTATCCATGAAACGGTGCAAATACAGCAGCCGGCAGATGAAAACTGCAGCAATAGCAGCAATCGTCGTAGGTACCGGCAGCGTCTTCGCCCAGTCCGTATCTGTTGACCAGATATTGCAGGCTGACCAGAGACGAATAACTCTGGCGCAGGAATCGCAAGAGCGAATCAATGGCGTTGTTGAGGGCACTCGCTCTCTGTCAGACCAGTATCGGGCTATCAATAAAGAAATCGACGGCTTGCGCGTTTACAACCGTCTTATGACGGCGCAAACGAATGGTCAGCAGGCGACTCTCGAAGATATCTCGATTTCGATGGATCAGGTTGACGTCATCAATCGTCAAATCTTCCCGCTCATGGAGCGAATGATCGACGGATTGAGGCAGTCGATTGCCCTGGATATTCCCTTTCTGATGGAAGAGCGCAACAACCGCATGGCGGCGCTCGATGAAATCATGGAGCGTTCTGATGTCAGCGTTGCGGAGAAATTCCGTAAGGTAATGGAGGCCTATCAGATCGAAAATGATTACGGCTCGTCGAACGAATGGTACAAGGAATCTCTGAACGTCGATGGTGCGATACGTGAATACAACATGTTGCGAGTCGGCCGTATCGGACTGTACTTCCAGTCAGACGACAGCAATATCACCGGCTGGTGGAATGCTGAGGCAGGTGCTTACGAATTGCTCGGCAACGAGCATAGAAGTGAGATTCGCAAAGGTATCAGAGTCGCTCGGCAACTAATTGCGCCGGAGCTGATTTTGGTCCCGTTGCCTGCAGCTGAATCAGCAGGGGGAGCTTGATCAATGAAACGTTTAGCAATAATAATCGCCACCGCATTTATATGCATAGGAGTGGCAAACGCACAGGAAGACGCCAGCAGCATGGCGGAACTCCTGAATCAGATCGAACAAGGTCAGGCACGTGATAACGCCGATGCGCAGGAACGCGAGCAGCGCTTTGCACAGGCCCGGGGCGAGCAGCAAAACCTGCTGAATCAGGCCAGGGCTGAACGGACCCGACAGGAACGTAATAGTGAGCGTCTTGAGCAGTTGTTCGAAGATAACCAGGCGCAGATCGTTTCCGCGAGAGCAGCACTGGATGAACGTCTGGGTGCTTTGAAAGAACTGTTTGGTGTCCTGCAGACAGTCTCCGGTGATGCACAAGGTCGATTCAACACATCACTAACCAACATTCAGTTCCCGGATCGTGAAGACTTTCTGGTTCAGCTCGGCAGCAAAATGGCCGGGGCGAGCTCGCTGGCGTCCATCGAGGAAATCGAGCGCCTGTGGTTTGAACTGCAACGTGAAGTATCCGAGTCTGGCAAGATCAGCCGCTTCGCGCATGAGGTCACAACAGCTGACGGCGAGGTCGTCACAACCGATATTGTTCGTGTTGGACTTTTCAACATCGTTTCCGACGCCGGTTACCTGCAGTACAGTGGCGGTCCTGTCAGCGAATTGCAGCGCCAGCCTGAACAGAGCCGGTTTACCAATTCGGCAGCTGAGATGACAAATGCAACGACCGGGCCGGTAACGTTTGGTGTAGATGGTACTCGCGGCGGCATTCTTGCGTTGCTGGTTGAGTCGCCGACGATCACTGACCGCATCCATCAGGGCGGCATTGTTGGCTACTGCATTATCGGTCTCGGTTTTCTCGGCCTGCTACTCGCAGCGTGGCGCTGGATTGTATTGTCAGCTGCCAGCCGCAAAGTATCGGCTCAGCTGAAGCGAGACACTGCCAGCACTGACAATCCCCTGGGACGTGTCCTGGCGGCATACGAGTCGAACCAGAATGCAGACACTGAAACCATTGAGCTGAAACTCAGTGAGGCGGCACTCAAAGAGATGCCGGGCCTGACCAAAGGCCTTCTGTTCATCAAGGTGATTTCCGTGGTTGCGCCGCTTATGGGCCTGCTTGGAACTGTGACCGGAATGATCAAAACCTTCCAGGTAATCACACTGTTTGGTGCTGGTGATCCGAAGATGATGGCCGGTGGTATCTCACAGGCATTGATGACGACAGTACTGGGTCTTGTAGTCGCAATTCCGATGGTATTGATCCACACATTTGTTAGTGGCCAGAGTCGTAAAATCATCAATATTCTCAATTCGCAGAGTGCCGGCATTGTTGCGTCGCATTCCGAGAAACACGGCTAGACTGTTAAGGAGAAGTAATGCTTTGGCTAACCGACAGTTTTGAAGCCATACGTGACTTCATGGAATTGGGCGGGCCGGTACTACGCTGGCTGGCTGTTACGATATTCGTAATGTGGGTTCTCATTCTCGAACGCTTGCTGTTCTTCCGTTCGCCGATGAAAATCATGTCAACGAATATCCACGATAGCTGGGAATCGCGGCCGGAACGACGATCCTGGAATGCTCATCAGATTCGCGAGGGTATGATTTCGCGATTTTCGATGGCAACCAATGCGTCAATTCCATTTATACAGACGCTGGTAGCACTATGTCCGCTACTGGGTCTGCTGGGTACCGTTACAGGCATGATCAAGGTGTTTGAGGTCATGGCTGTATCGGGCTCAGGAAATGTGCGTGCAATGGCTGCGGGTGTATCCCAGGCAACTGTGCCGACAATGGCGGGAATGGTAGGCGCACTCTCGGGAGTGCTGCTTGTAACTTTGCTTAGCCGCCGGGCGGCACGTGAGGTCGAGTTTCTTGAAGACTCACTCACGATGGATCACTAATTAAGGAAACTTGTAATGCGTAGATCAAATACAACGATGGGCGGTGAAGAGGAAGATAATGAAATCAATCTGACGCCTATGCTTGATGTTGTTTTCATCATGCTTATATTCTTCATCGTAACCGCCTCTTTCATTAAAGAGGCTGGAATTGACGTCAATCGGCCCGACGCTCCAACCTCCGAGTCTATTGCTGACGCCAATATTCTTATTGCCATCAGTTCAAACGACGAGATCTGGATCGACAAACGAATGATTGACCCTCGTGCAGTTCGCCCGAATATTGAACGACTGCATGCTGAAAACCCCAAGGGTTCCGTGGTGATTCAGGCTGACAAGAAGTCAACCAACGAGATGCTTGTAATCGTAATGGATGCAGCACGCCAGGCTGGCGTTTATAACGTATCGATTGCGGCGAACAACTAGGAACTGATCTGGAAAAGCGTAGTCAAAGTATGTTGCTGGCTCCTGATTCCTTATACCAATGCTCGATGCAATTTAGCGATGCGGATCAACACCCGCTGAGGAGCGCTAATCATGATAGGTAGATATGCATTTTCTATCGTAGTTGGATCAATCATCACGTTGTCATTGCTGTTTACAATGCACCTGCTGATTGAATACAGCGAGGACGCGATCAGTAAAGAACGTGTGCGTCATCAGCTTGATTTCGTTCGTGTGAAAAGGAACGAGACCTTGAATACTGAGGAACTCACTCCCGACAAGCCCGACAAACCGCCTGAAACGCCACCGGACGTGCCGCCACAGGATATGGACAGCCTCGATCCCGATGCGCCGACCATCGCCATTCCGGCGCCGACTGTAAGCGCTAATGTTGATATTGGTGGACCTGGTGGCATGAATATCGCCGAGGGTGATTATCTGCCTATCGTACGTGTGGCGCCGGTGTATCCTGCCCGTGCCTTATCGCGAGGCGTTGAGGGTTACGTGGACATGTCATTTACGGTGACCACTACCGGGACTGTTTCCGACCCGCTTGTGCTTTTCTCCACCAGCAGCCTGTTTGATCGTGCTGCCACAAGAGCTGTACTAAAATTCAAATACAAGCCACGCGTGGTAGATGGCGTGCCGGTTGACGTACCCGACGTAAAAACCAGAATTACATTCAAAATTGAAGAGTAAGCAGGAAGAGCGGGAGCCACCAAGGGATAAATTGATATGAGCATCAAGAACCGTTTTCTTAGCGGAATAAGCCTTCTACTGGTTTGCGGCGTTTTTGCCGGCGGGCCAGTCCTCGCGCAAGATGATGGCGAAGAAGAAAGCTCGAGGCAGAAGACCAAGCAGGCGCAGGCAGTTAGTAAAGAAGTATTTGATCGCATCCAGAAAGCGCAGGAAATGATTGATGAAGGTGATGATACCGGTGCGTTAAAACTTCTTAATTCCCTGCTCGGAAAGAAAGGTATTACGGAATACGAGCAGCAAAACGTGCTCAATTACATTGGTTTCGTAAACTACAATATGGAGAACATCCCGGCAGCTATTGATGCTTACGAGAGGATGATCGCGATTCCGAGCATCGAAGTACAAATCAAGAAGCAGACCATTTACACGCTGGCTCAACTGTCGACAATGCAGGAGAACTACGACAAGGCAATTAGCTTGCTCGAGCAATACTTCGTGCTTGAGACCAATCCGCCACCTGATGCGTATATTTTGCATGCGCAAACCCTGTACCAGGTCAGTAAATATGCGGAAATGGTTCCGGCAATCGAAATGGCCATTGCGACGGCCGAAAAGCGTGAGTTGGCGGTCAAGGAAGACTGGTACGTTTTATTGAATTTCGCCTACTTCCAGCAGGAAGATTACGCGAAAGTCAGAGACATTCAAAAGATACTGCTGGTTAACTGGCCGAAAAAACGCTATTGGTTTTCGTTGGCAGGAGCCTATACCGAACTCGGTGAAGACGACAATCTCATGGCCGCTTACGATGCAGCCCATACGCAGGGACTGCTGGAAAAGGAATCGGAGCTGACAACCATGGCTCAGCTGTATATGCAGCATGAAGTTCCCTACAAAGCGGGCGTATTGCTGGAACGTGAAATGGTGAGCGGCAGAGTCGAGAAAACCGCTAAAAACTATCGGCTTCTATCGCAGGCCTGGTCTTTGGCGCTGGAAGATGAGAAATCAATTCCGGCGCTGCAAGAGGCGGCCAGGATGAGTACTGATGGCGAGCTGAATCTTCGCCTTGGCAATGCTCATTTGAATCTTGGCGAGTATGGTGAATGTGTCGTGGCGATAACTGAAGGTGTCAGGAAAGGCGGCATCAAGAGCCCGGATAACGCGCAAATATCGCTCGGCATGTGTCTCTATAATCAAAAGAAATATACCGAATCGATCAAGGCATTCCGTGAGGCAGGCAAAACATCACGATCACGCAGAATCTCCAATCAGTGGGTCAGTGTTATTGAGAGTGATTTGCAACGCAACGAGCAGATTCGACTTGCAGAAAATGCGGCGCAGAAGCAGCAGAAAGAACTGGCAGACAGGCGTCAGGATTCTGATCGAAGTCCATAATCACTACGCCAATTGAGAGACGGGCGCCATCGGCGCCCGTTTTTTTTGTTCCATCGATGCTTGCAGCATTGACCACCATCGGACGAAATCCTTAAAATGCCCGCTGTTTTTTCGGGTCAGAGTTTTTTGAATATGCCAAAAGTCACATACATTACGTCGGACGGATCGCGCCATGAAGTTGAAGTGGAAAACGGATACTCAGTGATGGAAGGTGCCATTAACAACAACATTGACGGAATCGTCGCAGAATGTGGCGGTGCCTGTGCCTGCGCTACCTGTCATAGTTACGTTGACGAAGCCTGGCTAAGCAAACTGCCACCCATGGATGATATGGAGGACAGCATGCTGGATGCCGCGTACGATCGGCGCGATAACAGTCGTTTGACCTGTCAGCTGGAAATGAATGATGAATTGGATGGCCTGGTCATCCACGTTGGTGAGAATGAGTACTGACGCTGCTGAACGTGCATTGGTATAAAAACCCTTTTAAAACAATTAAGTATCGATACTTCGTGAAGTAAAATATACGGCTTGCCGACAACAACCTGCAGGCGAAAAACAGACTAATCAATTGGAGCGATTCCATGGCAATAAAAAGTGGCGAGAAAATGCCGTCCGGTGTGTTTGGCGTAATGGCAGAAGCCGGGCCGTCTGCAATGTCTGCAGAGGAATTATTTGCGGGCAAGAAAGTCGTTCTGATATCGGTGCCTGGCGCGTTTACGCCAACGTGCTCCGCGAGCCACCTGCCGGGATTTCTGCAGCATGCAGATGCAATCAGCGCTAAGGGCGTGGACACGATTGCGTTCATTGCAGTCAATGACGTTCATGTTATGCATGCATGGGGTCAGGATCAGGGCGTCGGCGAAAAAATCACCATGCTGGCGGACGGCAACGGTGAATATGCTGAGGCGTTGGACCTGGTACTGGACGGAACGCCGTTTGGTATGGGAAAGCGGGGCAAGCGGTTCGCAATTGTCGTTGACGACGGCGTCGCGACACACGTTGCTGTTGAAGACCCCGGTCAGTTTGAGGTCAGCGATGCCGAATCCGTGCTGGCCAATTTGTAAGTACGCTAGCCTGTCAAGACTCCAAAGCGGCCTGTAACTCGGGGATTATTTTAAAAAGATCACCAACCAGGCCAATGTCAGCGACCTCGAAAATCGGGGCGTCGGGATCTTTGTTGATAGCCACAATCGTGCCGGCGTCTTTGATACCGGTCAGGTGCTGAATGGCCCCGGATATGCCTATCGCGATATACAGATCGGGCGCAATGATCTTTCCGGTTTGTCCAACCTGCATTTCGTTCGGAACATAACCCGCATCGACCGCAGCGCGGGATGCGCCAACGCCGGCGCCGATTTTGTCGGCGAGCGCATAAATAATTTCAAACCCTTCTGAACTGCCAAGGGCCCGACCTCCGGACACCACTTTCGCGGCAGTTTGTAAATCGGGACGATCGGACTTGCCCGCCATGACTTCAACAAACCTTGTGTGTTCTGGCAGGTTGGCGGCAATATCGGCGATCTCTACAGTCGCTTCACCTCCTTCGGCAACAGCGCGATAGGATGCAGTACGAACTGTAGCTACCACCGCGTGATCGGGGGAGGCCTCAACAGAGAGAATGGCGTTACCTGCATAAATCGGGCGTTTGAATTTGTGGCTTGCCAAAACTTCCATGATGTCACTGATTTGATTGACACCCATCAAGGCCGCGACACGCGGCATCAGGTCCTTGCCGAAAGTCGTCGAGGGGCCGAACAGGTGAGTATAGTCCTGCGCCATTGCTGCCAGCTGTGGCGCTATGACGGCCGCAAGTTGATTTGCATTGGCCGGATTGTCTACTCGAAAAACATTCGTTACACCGGATAGCGCGGCTGCTTGTGCAGCTACAGATTCCCCACTTTCGGAAAAGACAGCAATGTGAATTTCCACGTCCGGAATGTCGCTGGCGCAGGCGACGCATTTTGCGGTGCTTGGATTGATGGTCGTGCCGTCATGTTCGGCAACCAGAAGTACTTTTGACATTACAACAGCCCCTTATCTTTGAGCGCTGCCACAAGTCCGGCAACGTCCTGCACCATCTCTCCGCGCTGCCGTTCTGCAGGAGGCTCAAACAGAACCTCCTTCACAGGTGTCGCGAGCTCGACGCCCAGGTCAGCAAGGGGAATCTGATCCAGCGGTTTCTTTTTGGCCTTCATAATGTCGGGCAGTTTTACGTAGCGTGGCTCGTTGAGTCGCAGGTCGGTAGTAATGACAGCCGGCAGATCAATTTCAATGGTTTCAAGGCCAACATCGACCTCTCGCGTTACCTTAGCTTTGGCATCAGCAATTACGACTTCAGATGCAAAAGTTGCCTGCGGCCTGTCCCAAAGTGCGGCCAGCATCTGTCCGGTTTGATTGTTGTCGTTATCGATAGCCTGCTTGCCAAGAAGGACAATGCCGGGATTTTCCTTGTTGATAAGCGCCAGAAATACGCGCGCAGACGTCAATGGGTCGGTCGGTTGCTCGGTCTCGACGAGAATGGCCCGGTCGGCGCCCATGGCAAGGCCGGTTCGCAGTTGCTGTTGTGCATCGCCTCCGCCAATGGACACAACGACAACTTCAGCGGCGTCGCCTCGTTCTCTCATTCGCAATGCCTCTTCCAGGGCAATTTCATCAAACGGGTTGATGCTCATTTTGACGCCTTCGGTTTCGACGCCGCTGCCGTCTGATCTGACTCTTACGCGTACGTTGTAATCTACGACGCGCTTCAGGCCAACTAATATCTTATCCACCTATTTGGGCTCCCGACTTTTTCCATAGTTTAATCTGACAATTGTCGGTACCAGCAGGGCACCGGGCGCATATTGTGTCCGACGACGATCCTGTGTACAAGGCGCATACACACTCTGACAATATTCTGACCGGACAGGACAGCACGGCTGTAGAAAATGACTGCTTACAGGACCCTGGTAGATATCTCGCAACTTAAGGCCCTGGCAGCTGGCCCCGGCTGCAGGGTGGTCGACTGCCGCTTCAACCTGATGAAGCCGGGGGCAGGCCGCCAGGACTATCTTGCCGGACACATTCCCGGTGCCGTTTTTGCCGACCTCGACCACGATCTTGCCGGCACGGTGACAGCGAACAGCGGCCGCCATCCGTTGCCGGCCATTGCTGACTTTGTGGCCTGTATACAAAACTGGGGAATCACCAACAATACCCAGGTTGTTGTTTACGATGGCGGCAATGGCGCTCTCGCGGTCCGTCTTTGGTGGATGCTCCGCTGGTTAGGTCACGAAAAAGTTGCGTTACTGGATGGCGGGCTCAGCGCTTGGCTCGCGGCGGACGGCGAGCTGGAGAATCATGAGCCGGACATCGCCGTGGCGAAATTTGATCCGAGTCCCGATCAGTCGCTGGTCGCGACCACCGAGGAAATTTCTGCTGCAGTGGCTGCCGGAACAGAGTTTAATTTGCTGGATGCACGGGACGCAGTTCGTTTCGCCGGGCAGACCGAGCCTATTGACCCGGTAGCCGGCCATATTCCCGGCGCTATCAATTTGCCACTCACGAGAAATATCAATGCTGACGGCTTGTGGCGCTCTGCCAGCGAACTAAAACAGTTGTGGCAGGATACGCTGGCCGGACGGGAAGGACGGGCGTTGACTACTATGTGTGGCTCGGGCGTTACTGCGTGTCATTTGGTCCTGTCTGCACAAATAGCAGGTCTTCCAGAGCCCAGGGTCTACGTAGGCTCCTGGAGCGAGTGGATCCGCGACGATTCCCGCCCGGTGGCGACGCTAGCGGCGAATCAGGAATAAAGGGTGCCGCGAGACGCCGGCCGAACGGGCCAGATCTGGTCACCGGGCGTGCGGATTCGTCATGAACTTAATCTGTTTTTGGCCGGTCTGAAGGAATAAGTTGGGTCATAATAGGGGGCAATGACGCGCGTCAATTCTTGAGGCTAATGGTTGATGAAAGTTCTTTTAAATCAAGTATTAATAGCATTATATTCATGTTATTTATTAGTAGGATGTGCGACCGCAGAAGAGGATAACGAGCTCGGCAGGGACATAAATTATTCGGCTTCCGATTGCATCTCGATCCGTACTATCCGAGACTATACACCTCTGGATAGAAGTACCCTTTTGATCGATGGCGGCGGAAAAAGAAGCTACCTGGTAAGACTTGTACATTCATCTTTCGAGCTGCAATCAGCACATGGCATTGGATTCTCGTCCCACGACGGCTTTCTTTGTCCCTATGGCGGTGACGAAATCGTCGTCGAAAGTATGTCCAGAGAGCGCCTGAGGATCAGGAGCATTAGCAGATTAGACGAACAGCAAGTCGAAGATGTGCTGATTCGTTATGGCAAGATTGAGACCGATTCAGAACAGGACCCGGTACCCGCAGAAGAAGTCGAGGGTGCCGAGGTTGAAGAGCTAGGCTAGATCGGACAGGTCTCCGGTTTTACGATCAGGGACAGGCGACCTAGCCACGCAATCCGCAATCTCCGTGCGGACCCGCCCGGCCAACCGCAAGGTTGGCCGGGTTTTATTTGCCCGCAGCAAAACCGAGTTCGGCTCGCATTCGCTCACAAGCAGAACTTTTGCTTGCGATGAACATGCGCTCGCTCGACAATGCGCCGCGTATGTCGAAAGAAAATTCAAGCAACAACCGCGGACCGCTCGACGGTCTGAGAGTTCTGGACATGAGTCGCGTTCTTGCCGGACCCTGGGCAGGTCAGTTGCTCGCTGACTATGGCGCCGACGTCCTGAAAATCGAACGCCCGCAAGTGGGTGACGATACGCGCTCGTGGGGGCCACCGTGGCTGGAACCGTTAGTTGATGACGCCAGCGCCGACTCTGCGTATTTTCTTGCTGCAAACCGCAACAAACGATCTCTGACGGTCAACCTGGCCAGCGAACAGGGACAGGAAATCATCCGCGAACTGGCCAGCAACAGCGACGTATTGCTGGAAAATTTCAGAGTGGGCACTTTACAGCGCTTCGGACTGGATTATTCATCATTGCAGCAAGTCAATCCGAAGCTCATTTATTGCTCGATCTCTGCCTATGGGCAGACGGGTTCAAAGTCACATCTGCCGGGCTATGACGCGATGATGCAGGCATCAGCAGGCCTGATGAGTATTACGGGAACCGCTGATTCCGAAGGTGGCTCGCCGCAGAAAGTGGGTGTTGCAATATCTGACATCATGGCTGGAATGTACGCCGTCACGGCCATCCTTGCTGCGCTGGCCGCCCGCGAACGCGACGGGGAGGGACAACATGTTGACCTTGCCTTGTACGACAGCCAGGTGGCATGGCTGGCCAACCAGAATATGAACTACCTTGTCGGCGGCCAGGTGCCGCAACGGATTGGGACCGCACATCCAAGCATTGTGCCTTACCAGGCATTTCGCACTGCGGACGCCTACCTGATGCTGGCGGTTGGCAATGATGCCCAATTCAAAGCTTGTATGTCCTGCCTGGAGCGTCCGGATCTTGCCGAGGACGTGCGATTCAGCACCAACGCGAGTCGCGTGTGTCATCGTGATGAATTAGTCGCAATGCTTGCTGAGGAGTTTTCGCAAAAGG
>JBLHLN010000035.1:0-12533 GCA_047620565.1 Woeseiaceae bacterium | reverse complement strand
GTGACTGGCGTAACTGGAGGCAATCGATATCAATGCCACTCGCGCTTTTGCTGTCTCGAGAAACCTGGCTTCACGTGCTTCGGCCAGGCTGTTGCCGACACCGGCATGCACAATGCCGGCGGCTTCAACATATTTTGCCGTCATTTGCATGCCAAGGACGCCGTAGTCTCCGGCGTGATTGTTGGCGCGTGAGACCATGTCGATGCCAGCCCAGGAAAGTTCTTCTGCCAGTTGCGGATCACCGCGCATCCACGTGCCACCGCTGTCCGCCATTGGGTACGGTTCGTAATTGTGAAGAACCATTTCAAGATTGGTAAAAGCCATATCGGCTGAGCGCAGCAATTCAATCATTTGCAGAAACTCGGGCTCCTCGTAAACAGAAAGCTTACGAGTAATGATTGAGTCCCCGGTGAGCGCCATCCTGAAGTCCGTGTCAGTACCCTGATGCTGGGCTGAACTCAGGGAGCTAAGCGCGAGACACGGGACGAGCATGCACAAAGATATTGTTCGACAGCAATTCATGAGTGGATTCTCCAGCAAAGCATTCTCGTTGAGGTTATGACATTCCGTTACCGGCCGCCAGCATGTTAGATTCGCAACGTTGTTGGAAAATCTATTGACGGGATGCACTCCGGGGGGAAAATGAAAAAGAATTCATTGCTGTTAGTTGTCCTGCTACCAATTGTGGCGACGAAGTTTGCCGTTGCTCAGGACAGCGACGCGGTTGTCGATTTCATTGACGGCCGTTATGAAGACACTGCGCAACTGGCGCGCAGCGTTTGGGAATTTGCCGAAGTTGGGTACCAGGAGACTGAAAGCAGCGGCTTGTTGCAGCAAACGCTGAGTGCCGAAGGATTCAGCATGGAGGCCGGCGTTGCCAATTTGCCAACCGCATTTACCGCGAGCTACGGCAGCGGCGGCCCGATTATTGCCATTCTTGCCGAATTCGATGCGCTACCTGGCATTAACCAGGATGCGGTGCCGTCTCGTTTACTAATCGATGGAAAAGCTGCTGGTCATGCCTGCGGTCACAACCTGTTTAGTGCGGGCTCGATCGGGGCAGCGATTGCGATCAAGCACTGGCTTGAAGAGTCCGGCACCCCCGGCACCATCCGGGTGGTGGGCACTCCCGCTGAAGAAGGCGGCAGCGGCAAAGTCTATATGGTCAGGGAGGGTGTCTTCGATGATGTCGATATCGCGCTGACCTGGCATCCCGGCGACAAGAATTCCGCGGCCGCGCGCACTACGCTGGCAAATCGATCCGCAAAATTTCGTTTCCACGGGAAATCGGCCCACGCAGCCGGTGCGCCGGAGAAAGCGCGCTCGGCCCTTGATGGAGTCGAGGCTTTCAACAACATGATGAACCTGATGCGTGAGCACGTGCCACAGGAGACCCGTATTCATTACGTAATCACTGCGGGCGGCAATGCGCCCAATGTGGTGCCCGATTTTGCGGAAGTGTATTACTACGTGCGCCACCCTGATGCCGTCGTCGTAATGGAAATCTGGGAGCGGCTGGAGGCCGCAGCGCAAGGCGCTGCAATGGGTACGGGAACGCAGGTCGAGACGGAAATTATTCACGGCAATCATTCTGTGATGATCAATGAGACGCTGGCCAGGATGGTCGATGAAAAACTAAGAGTTGTTGGTGGTGTTTCGTATAACGATTTTGAACAAAGTTTTGCCGAGGAAATTTACAAGTCTTTTAACAGGCCAAAGCTGGAAATTGGTAGCCAGGAGACCGTTCAGCCCTATGGCATCAGCCAGGGTTTCGCATCGACAGATGTTGGTGACGTTTCCATGGCGGTGCCAACAGTTAGCCTCAGGGCAGCTACCTGGGTCCCCGGGACGTCGGCGCATAGTTGGCAATCGACGGCCGCCAGCGGCATGACCATTGGTTATAAGGGAGCGCAAGTGGCCGCAAAAACTCTGACGCTGGCTGCCATTGAGCTATATGAAAACGCTGACCTTCGAGCCGCTGCGCGGGCCGAGTTCGAACAGCGCCGTGGCGGCGATTTCCACTACGAAGCGTTGCTGGGTGACCGGCCGCCACCGCTTGATTACCGTAACTAGGGATATTTGGCGATATTTGGCGAAAGCGGCCTGACCGATAGCTGTCGGTCAGCGGTGTGTGGTTCCTGCTGCGATTTCACAGTACGAAATGCCAGACGTGGTATTTTAGCAACACTTCCTTCTATTGATTGACACGCGGCCCCCAGAGGCATACATTTGCGCAACATTGACGAGCTTATACGCACAAGTACGTACTGAGAATCACCACCAATCAGTATCAGTACGTACTTAAGAAGCAAGGATTTTCAGGTTGCGAATCCGCGCAGCCAGGAGAGGCAGGCAAAGAAATACATTTTCACAAAATTTGATTCGGGACCTAGCAAATCCAAAGTGCCGAATCGATTCAGATCATCCAGACCACTCTATATTCCGGGGGGAATAAAAGCATGGGCAAGCAAACCTTTAAGGTAACCGCACTGGCAGCGGGAATAGCCACCGCACTCGGTGCTGCGCCGTCATCATTCGCGCAAGAAGATCAAATCGAAGAAATTACTGTCACAGGCTCACATATTCGCAGAACCGAGTATGAGGGCAGGGCGCCTATCCAGATTGTAGACCAGGAGACCTTCGAACTCATCGGCGCAGCACAGCCGGTTGAAGTGCTCAAAGCGCTGACTGTCAACAGTGGCTCGCAATTCTACAATGAGACCAACAACCGCGCGGGTGTGTCGCAGTTCAACATTCGCAACCTGGGGTTAGGCTCCACCTTGACGCTGATTAACGGCAAACGTGCCGGCATCGCGGCAGTTGCGGATGATACGGGCACGGACTTTGTTGATATCAACCAGTTCCCCCTCGCGATGATCCAGCGCATTGAAGTCCTGACCAATGGTGCTTCGGCGACCTACGGATCGCAGGCTGTTGCTGGCGTGGCAAACATCATTACGCGCAAAGGAATGGAGGGCTTTGAGGTCTCCGGTGGCTATGCAGCTTCGGAAATCGAAGCATGGCATGTGAATATGGCTGCCGGCTCCCAGTTCGATAAAGGTGGTTTCAATATTTACATGACCTACTACGAACAGGACTATCAGAGTCGTTCTGAACTTCCCTGGCTGGAAGACCGCCTGAACGGTGCCGGTAATCCGGGTCGATCACGGTTCCTGTCCGGCACCGGTTCACCAGGTTCTGTCGATCTCGCGACCCTTGGTTTGAACGGTGAAGCGACCTCTGTCGCTGGGGCTGTCCGCACACCTGATCCGGATTGCGAAGCCGCAGGCGGCGTCATTGGCGATCCGGCGGATACAGGCCTGAATCCGAACACCTGCCGTTATAACTTCGCTGACCAGGTTTCTGTTATCGCAGCCGAGGAAAGAGCGCAGGTATTCTCGGAATTCGACTGGGAATTCAATGACAAAGTCAAATACTACGCAGAAGCCAGTTTTTCCAGCAACATCATTAAGACCAAAAACGGCGGTCAGTTACTGGATACTGGTCGTGCCACCGGGGGCGGTACCACGGTTCTGCCGAGTCATCCGTTCAACTTTTTCATAGAAGATCCACTCACGCCCGGAGGGTTGACTTATATTGATCCGCAAAACTGGGATCCCGCAATTCATACGGCTGCGACCTTGCGCTCAATCCATCGACCACTCGGTGCATCCGTTACCAACACGGCGCTGACGGAGGAGGATCGACGGGAAATAGACTACACGCGCATCATGAATGGAATGGAGTTTGCGCTACCGGGCGACTGGTACCTCGATGTCTCTTATATGTGGGCCAAGGCACAGCGAACAACGTCTGACCCGAGCCAAATTCGCTCGGATACCTATCAGGATATGGTTCGCAGCGGCGCCTGGAACCCGTTCGGCACGCGCATCTCGAATCCGGGACTGATTTCGCCCAAGGGTCCGCTCGCAACCGCGAATTGTTTCAATGTCGACTTAGGGGCTTGTACAGCGGGCAACTCGTTAACCAGCCGGGAGCTATGGAACCAGCACTCAGTTAGCACGGCGAGCGCTTCTGAGAAAGTGGTGGATCTTATCGCGGCAGGCGAGTTGTTCGAAATGGGCTCCAGCTCGGTTGCAATGGCTGTTGGTGCTCAGTTTCGTGATGTCGAATACCTGGCGTATCCTGATTCAATAGGTTCAGCGGCTGAGGGTGGCGGATCAAGCACCTCGGGTTCCGTAACGGGGCGCCAGGACGTTTTGGCATTTTTTGCGGAAGCTGTGATACCACTAGGTGACATTGGCGAGGTTCAGCTCGCCGTGCGCAACGAGGACTACGGCGGTGGCGTGTCAACGACCGACCCGAAGATATCAGTAGAATTCGGACTGGGTGAGAACGTCGGCGTTCGCGCATCCTGGGGCACCTCGTTCCAGGCACCGACGGTTCGGCAGGTAGGGCGTGCGACGTCTTCGGGCTTCGTCGACGATCCCGCATCCGCGACTGGCCCCGGTGGCAGCAGTGCTTGTCTCAATCAGGGGGTTTCCAACAATATCAACGTTGTCGTCGCGGGTGCGCCGGGACTTAGTCCACAGGAGGCGGAAAACCTCAGCGCGGGGATTGTCTTTACCACCGATAGGTTCAGGTCCAGTCTCGACTACTTCTATTTTGACTATACCGACCTGATTGCCGCTGAGGCAGGATTCCAGGCTATCGTGGAAGCGCAGTGCGCAGGCATTGAGGATACTGGTTTGCCAATCATTGAAGACCCAAGGGTCACGCGTGACGCAACCAGCCAGGTGCGCGAAGTCAGGTCGCAGTTCACCAACATCGGATCTGTCGAAACCAGCGGTTTGGATTTGAACGCTGACTACACCTTCGATATTGGCAACGGATCTTTGATCCTGGACTTTGGCGCAACCTATCTCCTGGCCTTTGACGTTGATTCCGATGGTGATGGAACCAAGGAATTCGATGGAGTGGGAAGCAGAAACTTCACGAACAGCTTTAGCACCATGCCAGAGCTTCGCGCCAATGGCGGGGCCACCTGGTTTACCGGCAACCATACGGCGCGCATAGGGTTCAATTACATCGACGGCTACTTCAATGACCAGGGCGGCACGGATATAAACTCCTGGGAGACGGTTGATGTCATGTACGCGTACACGTTCTCCGGATTGATCGGCGAAGGTGATACAACGCTGTCGATCGGTGCAAACAACGTCACGGATCAGGATCCGCCGGCACTGTATCAAGGCGACGCGAACGGCGTGCGGGAAGACCGGTTCAACGCGAATGGCACTTACAATCGCGGTTGGATTGATCGTCCGGGATATGACGACAGAGCAGGTCATGACCTCCGTGGAACAGTCGTATACGTGCGCTTCAAGCACGTATTCTAAAAATGCACAAAGCAGTAGCAAAAGAGGGGCCTCGTGCCCCTCTTTTCTATTTAGGGGTGGCAATTCTGCTCCCGGTATTCGGCATCGCTGCTGCCCAGACGGTTGAACAATCAGACCTTGAGTTCTGTGCCAGCCAGGAAACAGCAGCACTGAAACTGGCGTGCTTTGAGGCGCTAACCGAGGTCGAAAGCAAGGAAGCAGAGCCAACTGCAGAATCGCTGGCGGAACCGCCGGCGGAAAAAGTACTGGTCACGACCGGCGTCACTACTGGTGCGGCCGGATCAGGCGCTGAGACTGCGGTCTCCGCTGTGAAAGATAACCAGGTCGACGCAGTCGACGAAAGCATTCCTGGCGAGCGAGTTACCGCTGACATCGCTGTCGACGATACAGTTGACGACCGGGCGGTTAGCGAAGAGGCGCTTGCTGACGCTACAGTTTCCGACAATGCAGTCGCTGATGAATCTCGTGCTGACGCGACAATTGTCGACAAAGCAGTTGCCGACGAGACACGTGCTGATGCGACAATTACTGACTCGGCAGTTAGCGAAGACTCTCGTGCTGACGAGTTGGGCCGCGAGTATCTCGACGAGGAGAAAGTCGAGGAAGAAGATGCGGAGGTTCGCCTGACCGTGAGAGAAGTGGTGAAAGGAAACTACGACGTACTCTATTTTCACTTCGCGAACGGCCAGATCTGGCGGCAAATAGAGTCCCGGCGATTCAGCTATCCGCGTAACGGTGAATTTGAGGTCGTCATCAGCAGGGGCATGATGAACGACTATCGACTGCGCGTGAGCGGAAACTCGCCAATGACACCCATCAAACGCCTTCAATAGTTTTTAGAATGCCGAAATTGCAGGCCTTGTGGCGGCTGCATAGGTAAACTGACGTCCTGATAATTCACGGCCTCGCAGGAATCGCACATGTCCGAAGATCTGGTACCTGATTTCGACGTTAACAAAGACGTCAGAATGCTCTTTGCAACGCCATTGGTTGTGCATGACTGGCCCAATAGCGAAAAATTCAATCAGGACTTTGCTGAAATCGTGCGCAACAGCGAAGAGGCAGACAAAGATGGCTTCGGCACTCGCTCGAATGCAGGTGGCTGGCAGTCACCGGGTAACCTGATTACCTGGAAAGAGCCTGTCGTCGAAGTTTTTCGTCAACGCATTGAAAAACTGGTTACGAATCTGTTGCAGGAAGTGGCGCGCGACACGGGTCACGATCGTTCGTTTCGACTGTTGATCGATGCCTGGGCGAACATCAATCGCAACGGCGACTACAACGTCGTACATACTCATCCAAACTGCATGTATTCCGGCGTTTATTACGTGCAGCAGGGAGAGCCGGAGAAGACAATTCCCTACAGCGGATTGCTCGAAATTCTGGATCCGCGTGAGGCAGCCAATTACGTACAGATCCGACACTCGGTATTCGACGCGCGTGAATTTGTCGACAATGTTCCCGGGAGAATGTTGCTGTGGCCGAGTTGGCTGAAACACTGGGTGCATCCGTATCAGGGCGAGGGCGAACGAATTTCTGTCGCATTTAATGTCAACGTCATCGAAAACGAGGAGACAAAGTAACCCGACCCCGTCCTGGTTAACGAAACCTGATTCGGGCTGGCAATCCGCCCATCGTTTTATGCAAAGAAACGTAATACTCACATTGACCCAATCTCTATACATGCTCCTGGCTGTTCTAACTGCCTCTCTGCCTGCAACTGCGTTCGCACAAGAGCAGGGCGACGAAACCATCGAAGAAATTCAGGTTACCGCAACCCGGCGGCCTGCCGCTGTACGCGATGTTTCCGCCGCGCTGACTATCGTCCATGCGGAAGAGATCCGCGAAGTTAAGCTGATCACGGATGCACTCGCGGCGCAGCCCGGCGTATTTCTGCAACAGACGACCCCGGGTCAGGGCGCCGCAATCATCCGCGGCCTGAAAGGATCGGAGTTGTTACATCTTGTTGACGGATTTCGCCTGAATAATGCAATCTTTCGCAACGCACCAACGCAGTACCTGGCGCTAGTGTCACCCGGTGGCGTGCAGCGAATCGAAGTGGTGCGTGGTGCGCCGGCATCACTGTATGGCAGTGACGCCGTTGGCGGCGTTGTACAGATCGTCTCAAGAATGCCGTCCTTCAGTACGCAGGGGTCACGGGGAAACCTGCATCTGGGCGTCGATTCCGCGGATCTTGGCAAACGCATCCGTGCCTCGTATGAGGCCGGAAACGAACGACTGGCCGCATCTGTCAGCGGCGAATACCTGCAAACCGGCAATCGCAAAACCGGTGGTGGCACAAGAGTTGGGCCCAGCGGCTACGAAGCCAGTGGCGCCAGGGCCGTCCTGCAGCTAAATCCCCGTGAGGGACAATCCTGGTCAATCGACCTGCAATATGCTGAGCAACCTGCAACGCCGCGATACGATGAGCTGGTCGCGGGCTTCGGTCAGACCGAACCCTCATCATCCGAATTTCTGTTTTCGCCGAACGAACGCATTTTTGCGCACATTCGTCACAGCCGTGAAAACTGGCTGTGGTCGGCAAATTGGAATTTTTCCGCGGGATGGCAAAAGATCACGGACGATAGAATCACGCGAAATTTTCAGTCGCCGTTGCGTCGCTATGAACAAAACAGTAGCGATCTTTTCGGCGTGACTGCGTCTGCTGCAAGAGAAATCGAGCGTGGCGCCTGGGTCGTCGGCGCAGAAATATACAGGGATGAAGTAAGAAGTCAGCGCACGGAAGAAAATATAGTCAACGGCCAGTCGCAAAGCCTGGTTTCCCGATTCCCCGACAAATCGAGTGTCGATCAGGCGGCGATCTATGGCAACTTGCAGCATTACATAGGAGAGCGGCATCGCATCTCAGCCGGACTCCGGTTTAGCGCGATCCAGGTTGATATTCCGGACACTGGCATTGTTGCCGCGGCCACTGTGGAGCAGGATGATTTCAGTGCGGATCTTGGCTGGATTTACGATCTGACAGATTCCAGCCAGCTCGTGGCAAATATTGGTTACGGTTTTCGGGCGCCGAATGTTTTCGACCTGGGAACGCTCGGAGACCGCCCAGGCAACCGCTTCAACATTCCAAATCCGAATCTGCAATCAGAACGGATTACACAAGTGGATTTTGGCGTAAGGCATCGTGGCGAACGCTGGGATCTGGACGTGATGCTATTCGCATTGCATTACACCGATCGGATCGTCTCGACATTGACTGGCGCTATTACGCCGACCGGTCGCGATGTCGTGCAAAGTCGCAACGTTTCTGAGGCAGACATCTACGGAGTTGAAGCTGGCTTCCACTATGAGGTGTCGATGTCAGTCTCTGCCGACCTGATTCTCAATTACCAGCGTGGTGAACAGGACGAGGCAGGCGGAACGACGGCACCGGCGGATCGAATGCCACCTTTCAACGGCCGCTTTGGCATTTACTACGAGGCAGGTGAGTCCTGGTCCCTTGAGCCCTACCTGGTGTTTGCAGGTGGTCAGGACAGGCTGAGTCCGCGCGACGAACGGGATGTGCGAATTGATCCGAATGGCACATCCGGCTGGATCACGGCTAATGTCGCTGCATCCTGGCGTATAAGTGACCGATGGCGGTTGCGCGCGGTTATCGAAAATATCCTGGACGAACAATACCGGGTACACGGATCCGGCATTGACGCCACCGGCATCAATGTTGTCCTGAACGTGGACATGGTGTGGTAGACGTCAGGGAAACCTGATCGGACTGCATCGATCCGGTCGGCGACCCACGCAGGGTTCGTAGAATTCACGAATGCTCTGCAGGTCTTCGTCAATAGTTTGCCCGGTCGGTAGCGTAATGCCGATGCCCATGCGCTTTCGTTTGTAGTCGATAAAAGCCAGCACTATTGGGACGTCGGCGGCTTTGGCGATCTGGTAAAAGCCGGTTTTCCAATGAGGCCTGAGGCGACGCGTTCCCTCCGGAGCCAGCGCAAGAAACAGTCGTTCCTCGGTTGCAAACATTTTCACGAGCTCGTCCACAGTCGCTGAAGCGACAGACCGGTCGATTGGCATCGCGCCAAAGGCATGCAAAATTGACCCAAGAGGCCACCAGAACAGCGAGTGCTTGGCAAGAAAGCGCACGTTGAAATCCAGCCCGCATTTGGCCACCAAAAGCCAGAAGCCATCCCAATTCGATGTATGTGGCGCGGCAATGATGACGGCCTTCCTGATTGCAGGCGCCTCGCCTACCAGCGTCCAGCCACTAATTTTGATGATGGCCATTGCCAATTTCTGCAACATCGCGTGAGTATTGCCGGGTCATCGATGTTATGCAAAGGTCTAAGTCGCAGGATAGAATCTTTACCCTGGTCGATATTGAGTAAATTGAGTGATATTGCGCTATTGCCTGTTCGTTATTGTCCTTGCCGTGGTCAGCTGTGACCGCAATGCTGAAGCACCGGCTACCGCCGTCGATGCAGCTGTTGTGGAACCAGTTGACATAGACAATGAGTCGGTACAAAACCGTGGTGCCGACAAAGACAACTGGTGGGACCAGCTACCGCGACCGGCCTGGAGCGCTTACCGCAAGATTGAACTGGACGAAGAATGGTTCGAGATCTATCTCATCGATGATGGTATTTACGCGATTTACGAACCGGGACAGTTCGAAGAGGTTATTTCGTTCCTCATTACGGGCTCCGACTTCGCGCTGCTATTCGATACCGGACTGGGCATTGGCAACATCCGCAGAGTCGTTGATCAGCTTACGGAGCTTGATGTAGTGGTGCTCAATTCGCATACACACTACGACCATATTGGCGGCAATCATCTATTCGATGTCATCTATGGCACCGATCTCGACTATACGAAGACGCGCGCGCTTGGTAGCCCGCCAGATGCCGTAGCGGAATTTGTTCAGGACGGCTGGATTTGGAAGGACCTGCCAGCCGGATTCTCGAAAACTGAATACCAAAGCCTGCCGTTCACGGTCAGCAGGATCGTCAACGAAGGCGACAAGATCGATATTGGTGGCCGGGTTCTTGAGGTGTTGTTTACGCCCGGCCATGCACCGGACTCTATTTGCCTGATCGATCGGGAAAACCGCCTGCTTTTTACGGGCGATTCCTTTTATCTTGCGCCCCTGTATACACACATTGCCGGGTCGAATTTTGATGATTATGCCGAAACGGCGGCCCGGCTTGCTGGCCTCGCCGACAGCATTGATTCCGCCGTTACGTCGCACAATGTACCCGTTGTTGACAGCAGCTATATGTCGGCGCTTGGGCAGGCATTTGCCGACATTCAGTCCGGCGAGGCCAGTGAATTCACGGTCAGTGACGGCGTCCGGGAATATCATTTCGACGGATTTTCGGTCATGGTGAAAATTCCCTGATTTTGCCTGCCGGGGCACCCCAATCGACTTGCCGCCTGGTAAATTTTCTCACGTAAGTTATTGATTCAGGATTATTTTTTCCTGGCGGAACTGCGTCACTTAAATTTTGTGACGGATGTGGCAAAAAGTACCGGTAATCAGGATTTTGGAGCTCGTTATGAAAGCCTCGCTTGGGCTGTTTTTGTACCTTCTGCCGATTTTTGTCGCCGCGGAGACCGTAGTACCCATCGACTCAGTCTTAAATCACGTCAACATCCGCATGTCTGCGGATGCGAAATCGGAGGTCGTTGGCAAGTTGCAGCAAGGTGACTCGTTACTGTTGGTGCAATCGGTGACCGATTGGCATGAAGTTAAAATTGACGGCGGAGCAACCGGGTTTATCAGCGCAGACTGGACCAAAGTTCTTGGAGAGGCCTCGACGGTTGAAGAGCAGCCGGCAGTGCAGGCTGAACTGGTTGAAGAAGCGGACACCGCCGATAATTCTCCTGAAGTCGTAGCGGAGGAAGGATCTTCGGGTGCCGCTGTCGAAGACGTTGTCGATTCTGCGGAACAGCAATTTTCGGACAGCGCTGTCAAAGAATTGGTCGAGTCCGCAGAACAGGCGGACGCCGACAGCCACGAATCCATTGTCGCTGAAGTTGATGACACCATTGAAATCGAAAGCGACGAAGAAGTGGTTGCGAAAACAGAAAACACAGAGTCTGCTCAGGATGTAGCCGAAGCATCTGTGGCTGTCGTCGAGACAGCGGAAGATTCTAATGATGTAGCAGACAGCGAGGTTGCCGAGCTGGTAGCGGCAGAAGACCTGCAGGAAGCTGGCAGTGAGACGAATGACGTAGTGATCCCGACAGTTTTGCCGGTTGCAGTTGGTGCGACTGGCGGAGCCGGTCTGCAGGGATCTCGCGGTGAAAAGGGACCCATTGGCGACAAGGGACCTGCTGGCGAAGTGGGTCCGCCAGGACCACAGGGCGCCGGTGGCGCAGGTTCCATCGAGGGGTCAGTCGACTTCCTGGTGAAGTTTGCCGCTCCAACCATTGGCGAAAGCTCGCAGATTTACGACAACGGCAACAACGTCGGTATTGGTACCACTGAACCCAAACAGCGCCTCGAGGTCAACGGCAATATTCAGATTCATGAAAGAAACAGCAGTGTTGCCGGGTTGATGATTACTCAATCGTCCGGTGAGACCGGCTATATCATGCACAACATGGCGAGCACCCTGACCATCGGTGCCGGTTCAATTGACAGAATCACAATTAATCGCGACGGCAATGTCGGTATCGGTATGGCACGTCCGTCGCACCCCATCGAGATGGCAAGTGGCGCGTACGTCAGTGCCGGCGGTGTGTGGACCAACAGCTCGTCACGCGAGAGAAAAGAGAACATTGTTGACTTGACGCCGGAGGAAGCCATCGCCGCGCTAGCGCAATTGCAGCCAGTTGAATTCAATTACAAAAATGACCAACAGGAAAAATATGTTGGCTTTATTGCCGAAGATGTTCCCGACCTGGTCGCAACCTCTGACAGGCAAAGCCTGAGCACCATGGACATCGTTGCCGTGTTGACTACGGTTGTCCAGGAACAGCAGAAAAAAATCGCAGAACTTGAAGCGCGACTCGAACAGCAGTAGCGTTACCTCGAATCTAAAACAATGGCGACTGCAGCAATGCAATCGCCTCTTTTTCGAGGGTCAATTAAATGTCAGGAAAATTCGAAGTATATAAAGACAAAGCTGGTGAACATCGTTTTCGTTTAAAAGCTGGCAACGGCGAGGTTATTCTCTCCAGCGAGGGCTACGGCCAAAAAGAAGG
>JBLHLN010000034.1:0-12703 GCA_047620565.1 Woeseiaceae bacterium | reverse complement strand
GATTGATATCGCCCAGACTCAACTGGGTGTCCGACATTGCGAACATGCTGATCAACATGCCCGGATTGGATTCCAGAACTTGGTGTAATACCCGTGCCGCCTCGGCAAATTGCTGATTCTTATATAATATAAGGTTAGATTTCATGAGCAGCTTGAGATTTCCAGGGTTTGTTTCAATGAGACTCGCAATCAGGGCAAGCGCTTCGTCTTCGAGGCCCACACTTAGCTTGGTACGGGCGAGGTCCAATTGCAGAAAGGGGTCCAGAGGGTTGATCAGGGCGGCTTGTTCGGTAAGACGCAATGCGTCGCGTAGCAAGCCCTGTCCGAAACGCAACCGGCCGAGCGCCGCCAGGCTTTCGGCATTGCTGGAACCTAATTCGGCGGCTTTTTCAATGGTCGCAATATATCCACTACCACTTGGCAGCAAATCCGCCAGCGCCAAGTGTGCTTCGGGCAGATTCGGTGCAAGCGCTACCGCCTTTTCAGCCGCGTTCATTGCGGGGCGCAAGGTCGACTTCGAGCCGGCCGTACTCAGTGTGATCAGCGAAACGTAGGCCTGCGACAAGGCCACCCAGGCACGGGCATAGTCGGGATCGAGTCCTACCGCCAGCTCTAGCTGGGCAATGGCCTCGTTCGCCGCGCCGGGCGTGCCACGCTTGCTACTTGCGACACCTTTTAAATAGGCCTCGTATGCCGCCACATTGTCGGTGCCACCAAGATCAGTTCCTATGGTGACCGCGTCACCGAACGTCGTCTGTAAAGCGCCGGCAACATTGTTTGCGATCTCATCCTGCACCCGGAAAATGTCATCCAGCGTGTCATTAAACTCCCCCGACCAAATTTCCGAGCCGTCGCTGCCGTCGATTAGCTGTGCACTGATGCGTACGCGATCGCCCTGGCGCTGGACACTGCCCTCAAGCACCGTTGCCACGCCAAGTTGCCGGGCTATTTCACGCATGTCTTCGTTCCGACCTTTGAACTTGAAAGAGCTGGTACGTGCCGCCACCCTCAGACCTTTGATCTGCGCCAACCGATGCAACAAGGTATCCGCCAGACCATCAGAAAAATATTCCTGCTCGGTGTCGGAGCTTAAGTTCACGAACGGCAGAACGGCGATCGAATTGTCGAAGGCCGTGAGAGGAGGAGAAGGCGATGTCTGCGGCCAAATCAGATAGAGAATCACGGCCACCACGGCGAACATTCCGCCAACGAGACCGTAGGTGAGTGTGTTGCTAAGCGCCGGTTTACTTGTATCGTCGTCCTGGGACCGTACGATTCCGCCCGGCGTTATATCGAACGCCCAGGATAAGACTAAAGAAATTGGCAGGCCCACAACCAGCAGGGTGATGATCATTTGCATCACCCAGTCCGGAGCATTGAAGTTGTCGGCAACGAGGTCCGCCGCCTGGACGAATACCCATGCTCCAACGATGTAGCCGATTGCTACCCGGAACACTTTACGTCGTTTGAGTTCGTTAAATAAAGACAAGGGCCGGCTTCTTTGCGTCCATTCTTGCAACAAGCCTACCTGCTAGCTCGGCCAATGCCAAAATCGGTAAATCCGGGTCGAAGCGCAATTTTGAAAATTGCGCTTCGACCCTCTTATTTTCGCTGATTCATCAATAAAAACAACCAGTTAACAGCCAAGAATTGAATTCGCGAGACACGGCTTGCTGCGAGGTAACCTTCTCGTTAGAGTGATATAAAATATATTGTTTGGAAGTTCTTTAGGGGGAGCCTCTCATGATGACCGTATTTTCAAAGTTCCGGGCGCTTGTTGCATTGCTTTTAACTGCGCTGGTTTTTACAGGGCTCGCACTCATGGCCAGCGCTGCGGAAACCGTAGACGAGAAGCTGTACCAAACCCTTAAATATCGAAGCATCGGCCCTTTTCGCGGCGGTCGCGTAACGGCCGTAGCCGGCATCGAAAAGGATCCTCTCACCTATTATTTCGGCGCTACTGGTGGCGGCGTCTGGAAGACATCGAGTGCCGGGGCAGCATGGGAAAATGTTTCTGACGGCTTTATCAATACTGGCGGTATCGGCGCCATCGACGTCGCAGACAGCGACCCTAATATTGTCTTTGTTGGCACCGGCGAAGGACCTGTTCGCGGTGTAAAGACATCACATGGCGACGGCGTGTACAAATCGACTGACGCGGGTAAGACCTGGACCCATATGGGCCTTGAGGCCACCCGGCATATCAGCCGCATTCACATTCACCCGCGTGATCCTGATGTCGTTTTCCTGGCGGCACAAGGCAATCCATGGGGGCCCAACGAAGAACGCGGCATCTACAAAACGACAGATGGCGGTGTTACCTGGAACAAGATTCTCTATGTCAATGAGGACTCAGGGTTCGGCGACATGACCATGGATGCCGAAGACCCGAACTTCCTGATGGCAACCAGCTGGGATTTCCGCCGCCGGCCGTGGGTGGTCCAGAGCGGCGGCCCTGGCAGTCGCGTGCATAAAACAACGGACGGCGGAGCAACCTGGAAAGAAATTAACGAAGGGCTTCCTGAGCTGAAGGGAAAAATGGGCATCTCCATTTCACCGGCCAACCAGAAAATCGTATACATAGCGATGGAAGCCAAAGATGGAGACGGTGGCGTCTACCGTTCCGAAGATAGCGGCGAGACCTTTAAGCAGGTTAGCGACGATCCGAATACCTGGGCGCGTGCCTGGTATTACATGCACATCACCGCGGACCCGAATGACGAGGATGAGGTCTGGGTCATGAATGGCGTCCTGATCAAATCCATCGACAGTGGCAAGACCTACGAAACCATTCAGGCTCCACACGTCGATCACCATGCTATTTGGATCAATCCGTCTGACAGCAACATCATGATCAACGGTAACGATGGTGGCGCCAATGTCACTATGGATGGCGGCAAGACCTGGTCTTCGCAGATGAACCAGCCGACCGGACAGTTTTACCGGGTGATTACGGACAACCAGTATCCATATCGAATCTATTCGGCACAGCAGGATTCAAACGGCATTACCATAGCCAGCCAGAGTATGGGTGGCGGGTTTCGATCGGGCGGCATCGGCACCAAGCACTGGTGGTCAATTGGTTCCGGCGAAAGTGCGACGATCGCGTTTAATAAAGACGATCCGAAGTATGTCTACACGACGTTTTTTGCCAGCATGTTAGGTGAATGGGATCGGGACACGCGCCAGTATCGTAACGTTCGCCCTTATCCGGAACGAATAACAGGCGAGCAGCCGAAAAACCTCAAATATCGTGGCAACTGGAACGGCCCGGTCATCGTGTCGCCGCACAATCCGGAGCAGATATACCACGGCTCACAATACCTGATGAGCTCGACCGACCGGGGCGTTTCCTGGGAGGTGTTGAGCGAAGATCTTACGCGTAACGATAAAGAGCACCAGGGGCTGGGCGGCTTTCCAATTTCAAACGAACAAATAACCGCGGAAAGCTACAACAACTTGTTCGTCATCGCAGAAAGCCCGCTTGAAAAAGGCGTCATCTGGACGGGCTCGGATGATGGCCTGGTGCATATTACGCGTGACGGTGGCGAAACCTTTAAGAACGTGACACCAAGTGGGCTCGCAGAGGGCATCATCAACGTGATTGATGTCTCGCCGCACGACGCCGGTACCATGTACTTCGCACGTGCCGGTTTCAAAATGAACGACTTTACGCCGAGCATTTACAAGACCGACGACTATGGTGAATCATGGACAAAAATCGTCGACGGTATTCCGGGAAATACGTTTGCACGAACGGTACGGGTTGACCCGGAACGTGCGGGGCTTTTGTACGCCGGCACAGAAAACGGCTTGTTTGTCTCTTTCGACGACGGTGACAACTGGCAAAGCCTGCAACAAAATTTGCCGCAGGTGCCAATCACCGACCTGTATGTGCAGCAGAATGACCTGGTGGTCTCAACCCAGGGACGTTCATTGTGGATCCTGGATGACCTTACGCCATTGCACCAGATTTTCGACGGCCTGCAGGACTCCACTCATATTTTGCTGAAGCCGGATAATCCGGTTCGCAACATCTCGAATGGCTATCCGGATGCGGGGCCGGGCGAGAACCCTCCCGTTGGGCTTCAGGCGCATTATATTTTGCAGGAGGAGACAGAAACTCCGATCAGGTTTGATGTCCTCAATGCCAATGACGAGATTATCTACACCGACAGCTCTGACATGGAGGGGACGATCTGTGGTCGGGGTCAGGCGGCTATGCCGCGGCCCGAAACGGTATCCGCAAATGCCGGCGACAATCTCTGGCAATGGCGAATGCAAATGGGCGAGTTCGATTGTTTGCCGGAAATCTACAACGTTTCAAGAAGCATGGATGCCTACGCTGCAGCGCCAGGCAACTATACGGTGCGCATGACCATCGGTGACGACGTGCAGGAGCAACCGTTCACGATTCGTGTCGACCCGCGACTGGGTGGCGATACGCCAGAGAACCTGCGCGAGTATGCGGAAATGGATGCCCTCTCTGCTTCACTGATGGTCGCGGCAAACAAGATGGGTAAAGGCGTCAATGATTTGCGACTCATCAAGAGGCAGCTGGCCCTCATCACGGAGCTTGGACAGAACGACGACGTGACAGCCAAAGCCGCCGAACTGGACGCAAGCATCGATGCCTGGATCGCGCTGATCCTGCAAAAAGAACTAAAGACATTCCAGCATGTTTACCAGCATGAAGGCAGGCTGTTGATGAAGCTCAAGGACGTCCTGGGCCGTATGCATGGCTCCGATATTCCGTTGACAGATGGTTTCAGGGAAGTTACCGGGGACTACCTTAACGTCTGGGCGGACTACGATGCTGAACTAACGCGCATCAGAACCGAGGAAGTTGAAGCGTTCAATGCAATAGCAAATGCCGCCGGCATTGCAGCCCTGCGAATTCCGGAAGGCGGCCAATCCGAGTGATTTGCTGACATGCGCATAGCCGACATGAACTGGTCGCAGGTTGAAAAATACCTGCAAAGCGACGATCGCTGCATATTGCCCGTGGGATCAGTCGAGCAACATGCGCAGTTATCTTTGTGTGTGGATGCAATCTTGTCGGAACGGGTTTCTGTTGAAGCTGCGGAACCGCTTAACATTCCTGTTTATCCCTGTATGCCGTACGGTCTGGCGCCGTATTTCTCGGCCTTTCCCGGCAGCATGTCCCTTCGCATTGAGACATTGATGGCGGTTTTTCGAGACCTGATTTCATCCGCTCGCCGCTCGGGATTTCGTCGCATTTTGATCGTAAACGGGCATGGTGGCAACGCGCCAGTGGCAAGCTTGGCTAAAGAACTGATGGCAGACATGCCGGAAATGTCGATCAAATATCATCCCTGGTGGGCCGGCGCAAAAGTAACCGAGGCCAGCCGTAAAGTGGACCCGATCGGATCACATGCCAGCTGGATTGAAAACTTTCCCTGGACGCGCCTGGCAAACGCAGCTGCGCCCGACGGTGAAAAATCGCTCATCGACTATGAGCAACTCGACATGTCGAACCCCGAAGACACCCGAGCGTTGATCGGCGATGGAAATTTCGGCGGCGCCTATCAAAAACCTGATGATGTGATGTTGAAAATCTGGAATGTTGGTGTTGCAGAAACCCGGGCGAAGTTAGAAGGGCCATGGCCGAAATAATTCTGCTATGCAGTTAGCGTCGTCATTTGCTGAGCGGGTTGTTCTGGTCACCGGCGCGGCCCAGGGCATAGGCGCCACGATTGCAAAGTCATTTGTCGCTGCCGGTGCCGACGTTCACCTTGCGGATCTTGATCGTGAGGGCGTCGATAAAACGGCAAACGAAATTGGCGCTGCAAGTTTTGCGCTGGACCTGTCCGATCGCGCAGCGACAGCCGATCTGGTCAATTCGATTAGCGGTGAAAAAGGGCGCTTGGATATCCTGGTTCATGCAGCCGGCGGCGTGCGGGGTCAGACGGGTAAACCGATCGAAGAAATATCCGAAGAGGACTGGCGCAATATTTTCGACGCCAACGTTGACAGCGCTTTCTGGTTGGCACAGGCAATTGCTCCTGTAATGAAGAAGAACCACTGGGGCCGCATAATCAATATTTCTTCCGGTGCCGGACTGCGACCGAGCCTGACGGGTATTCAGGCATATGCCGCCGCGAAACATGCACTGGTTGGATTGACCAAACAATTATCCTTTGAACTGGGGCCGTTCGGCATTACCTGCAACTCTGTTGCTCCGGGGCTGATTCTCTCCAACCCGAGCTCGCGAAGACAGTGGGAAAGTTATTCGGCTGAATTTCAACAAGAGATATTAGACAACACGCACACCAAACGCCTTGGTGAAGCGGAAGATATTGCCGCGGCAGTATTGTTTTTCGCATCAGACGCGGCCGGCTGGGTGAGCGGACAAATCCTGTCCGTGGATGGGGGAAGGTCCTGATCGGAAAACCTGACAGGAACGTAGAAAACATTCTTTCAACGAAAATTTGAGGACGAGAAAATAATGGTCAGCAAATTAGTACGAAACTACCAACTAACGTGCATTGCAATCTTCGGCATCCTGGCATCCGCCGTAGTCATAGCACAGGAAACGGATCAGGCGCGCCAGGGACCCTACGAGCGCCTCGCGATCGTCAATGCAATGGTTATCCCTGGTCACGGGGGCCCCGCTTATGGTCCTGCCGACATCATTGTTGAAAATAACAAGATTGTGCAGATTATCGGTCACAACGGCGTAACCGGGCGCGCGACAAATGCGGCGACACCTGACGCAGACCGTGTCATAGATGCGACCGGCATGTACGTGATGCCCGGCATGATAGATCTACATGCGCACATTCGCACGGAGCCGCTGCCGCTTCAGTACGTCTACAACATGAAACTGGCGCACGGCGTCACGACGATGGTGAATGGCGCTGGTCGCGGCTGGGAGTCTGCAATTGAGCAACAACGCTTGTCGAATGAAAACAAAATCACGGCGCCACGCATGTACCCGATACGGGATTGGGGACCTGCTCGCTCAAGAGACCCCGGCCACTTGCCCCCTGCTGATGAAATCGAACCCTGGCACGATCCTGCACAAGTGCCGAAACTGATTGCCGGAATCATGAAAGACACACATGTTGTCCGCATAGGAAGCCTGGCGTGGAATGCTGAACTCTTCAGCTCCGTTGCCAAGGCGGTGTACGACGCGGGTGGCATCACGACTGTGCATTTGCCTCCATCTGATATTTCAATCGTAAATGCAGTAACCGCTGCTGAACTCGGCGCGACGATGATCGAGCATCATTATGGCTTTGGCGAAGCCGCTTTGAACGGCATCAAACAGGACTTCCCACCAGGCTACAACTATTCAAATGAAGCTCATCGTTTTCGTGAAGCCGGACAAATCTGGCATGACGCGCCGGAAGAAGTATTGTTCGGTGATGTCGTCGACCGACTGGTCGCTTCCGGTGTCACGCTGGTTCCCGACATGAGTGCTTATGAAGTAAATCGTGACGTAAACCGCGCGATGGGCCTGCCGTGGCATGATCGCTTTACACACAGCCAACTAATCGACTGGTTTTTTGCGAACCCGGAAAATCACGCCTCTCATCATTGGGACTGGACCTCAAAGGACGAACAACGCTGGTCTGAACTTTATGTGAAGTGGCAGAAACTCGTTTACGAATTCAGCAAGCGCGGCGGTCACCTGGGATATGCATCGGACGACCCGTTTTTGTGGAACACAAGTGGTATTGCCAATATCCGCGAGTTGCAACTCATTCACGAGGCGGGTCTGAATCCCCTTGAAGTAATTCGCAGCGCAACCTACAACAGCGCGATCACGCTTCGCCGACCCGACCTGGGGCTGGTCCAAACTGGCTATGTGGCCGACCTGTTGATTGTTGATGGCAACCCGCTGCACAACTTGCGGTTTCTGTACAGTTTTGGTGCGCTTGATTCTTCAGATGGCGATGTAGTTCGTCGCGGCGGTATTCGCTGGACGATTAAAGACGGCGTCGTGTTCGACAACAAGATACTTATCGATGAAGTTATTGAAATAGTGGCAAAGTCGAAAGAGGGATGGACGAATCCAGTGCCGGCGCTGTTTGAGCCGATGTTTCGTTAACCGTCTTTGGTAACTAGTGACTCTTCGTCATCGCCTTTATTTCATCGTCCAACCCGGTCATTTCCCAACGCGCAAGTGATATGGGAATGCTGTCGATTTCATTGAGGCGATCGAAGAAATCTCGCATGCGAAATTCCTCACCGCTTTCTTCGCGTTGCCTGCTGAAGTCGGCCAGTGCACGCTCGAGCAGGTATTTGCCGGTCACATAGCTGGTGCCATAACCTGGCTGCCTTAGATAAAGATGTTGTTCGAATATCAGCAGGTCCTTTTCGGTCTTCATCCAGCCACGCGGCGTCCAGTCCTGATGTACGCCACCGGCCTCCTCCATCGTCATTTCGTTCGCCTGCGCATAGAGTGAACCCAGGCCGCGGGCCGCGCGCTGCGCCAGCAGAATCCAGACAAGTTCACGGGATCGCGGACTGTCATCGTAAAGCCCCGCGTGCATGAACATTTCCTCAACGCCCGTCGCTGTCCCTTCATTTCGACTGTCGAAAATGTTGTACAGCAGCGCGCCCTGCCGGACGGGACTGGCGTGCGGATCGAGATCCATACGTGCCAGTTCAATCCAATGGTAGAAATGAGTAAACAATGGGGCCGGATCGTAATGCGAGGTAATCGTGAAGAAATTACGTTCTTCCTCGGGTACAAAGCTACCCATGTGAGTAATCAGCGCCGGCTTCATGTAATCCGTAATAGTCAAAATTTCCTGGTCGTCCAGAAAATTCATGATTCGGTCAACCGCCTCTTCGGCCATGGCTTCGTATTCCTCGGAATTGCGGGCAGCAACCAGCTGCGGCAAATCTCGATTGCGCTGCTCTTCGAGTTTGAGAGACGACCAGGCTCGATCAAGCTCGCGTTTTAGCAAACGTACCTCGTCTTCCCACGTCAATGGCACGAGATGTACGTTCTGCTGATACCAGGTGTAGTTTTCCTTACCAATGCCGGACGGGCCATTTTTTCCAGGGACTTCTTTTTCGAGCCACGCGATCAATTCATCTGTGGCGCTCCTGCTGCTATCAATGACCGCCATTAGATTCTTACTTGCTGAAACTCCGGGCATTTCGCTCAATTCACTAAGCTTGGAATTCTGCGCACGAATGTTGCGAATCCCGGTAACCCACAGGTCACGCGCATTGCCGATCAGGTTTCGCTGCGCCTGCTTCATCAAGGGAGGAATTGCCTGCAATTCGGATATCAGCCGGGCTTCTTCTTCATCAGACAACGGGAATTCATAAGTCCATACCTCAACAACTGCATGATTTGTCTGGCCTTCATGTGCCGGCACATCGCTTCGCGCCATGCTGACCGTATCGTAAAACGCCGGATCCCGTGCCCAGGGCCGCAACACCCGATAATTGAAATCGAAGCCGTTCATTTCAGCACGCACGAGGTGCCAGTCGACCTGTTGTGGTACAGGCCATGAATCAATCTCAAATGCATTGAGACGATTTTGCAGTGCCTGAAACTCACTGCGTCTCTGTTCAAAACGCACCGTTGTGTAATCTGGCGCCCCATCGAGTGATGGCGGCGATTCGAATTCCCGCCATTCTGCAAACAAGGACAGGAGTTCGTCGTATCCGCCAGCCCCTTGTGCGCTTGCTGGCGAACTGAAATTAAGTGCGCAAACGAACACAACCAGGAAAGAAAACGGTAAACCAAAAGTGTTTCCTGCAGTTTTTTTCATGAGACTTCCCACTGGCTTCGATTCTCGTCAGTTAGTTTCGACGGAACAGGTTTCTGACAATATGACCCGCAATATTCGGGTTTTCGGCGAGGCGGCGCATCGAATATTTGAACCATAACTCGCCGAATGGCACGTAGACGCGAAGAGGATGACCGTCTTGCACCAGTTCATTGCGCAGATGTTCGGCAACACCGAGCAACATCTGAAATTCGTATCGATCCCTGGAAATACCCAGTTTCCCGATCGTCTCCCGCGCCTGGTTGATCAGTATTGGATCGTGCGTCGCAATTCCGACACGGGTCGCGCCACCTTCCAGTAATTGCTGCAAAATCTGTTGGTACGAGTTTCGAATTTCATCCGCATCCTGAAATGCGACCGCTTCGGGTTCGATATATATGCCCTTGCATATTCTTATGTTGGTTGGCCCGCCCTGCAGCAACTCCGCGACGTCCGCTTCGGTCCTTCGCAAGCACGATTGCAGGACCACGCCGACATTGTCGAAATTTTTTCTTAACTCACGATAGACATCAAGCGTTACGGACGTAACGGAAGAGTCCTCCATATCAATTCTTACGAAGTTATCATTGTCTTTCGCGCAGGAGGCCAGTTCGCGCACCACGTCGGTACAACGGGATGCATTTAGTCGCAAACCCATGTCGGATAGTTTTACCGAAATGTTGCAATCCAACCCGGCAGGCTCGATGCCGTTTAGCGCCTCTATATAAACGTCGCGGGCTGCATTAACTCTTTCGTCGCTGTCACTGTCCTCGCCGAGCAGATCAATTGTCGCTTTGCAGCCCAGATTATTCAGGTTACGAACTGTGTCATAGGCGTCCTGAAGTGTACTGCCGGCAATGTAGCGTTTGGAAAATCGCCAGACCAGCGATTCCGGTGCATGTTGCATCGCCCCAATCAAAGCCCGATGAAAAATACTCACCGCCATAAGCAGCCTCCGAATTTCGTTGCCAGAAGCGCAACTCTTTTCTTGTTGTATCGCGTTCTGTAAATTCGCCGCGATTTCGTTAGGCGGAACAACGGCTAAATATTTAGCAGCGCCCACTCCTTGGTCAGGTTGGGCACACTTCCCTGCACCCAGCCGCTGTTCTTCCCGACAACGACATTGTCGGACGGATTGTAGCCGTAGCCACCTTCCGGGCTGAAGAGGCCTGGCTCCATGGAAAAGGTCATGCGTTCTTCAAGCAGTGTTTCGTCGCCGAGTGCAATATACGGTTCCTGGTGACCCTCCATCCCCTCGCCGTGAGCCACACGCTGATAGAGTAGCTTTTCCATACCATTCTTGACCTGATACTCATGGATGGCTTTCGCAATGTCCTGGCACGGAGTGCCAACCTTGGACATATCGATCTGCATTTGCGAGCCACGTGCCATGACCTCCCATGCCTTTTCCCATTCGGCTGGCCATGGTCCTATTTGATAAGGACAATACAACTCACCACCACAGCCACCGATCTTGACGCCACCAGAAACCTGGATAGAGTCGCCTTTGCGAACTGGATTGTGGTGAAACTGATTTGGGTGCGGAAATGCATTGCCGATACCGGTGCGACATCCAATACCGAGTCTGATCCCCACCGCAGTATGCGGACGACCGTCGCGCTTGATGTCCTTCATGATCAGGTCAGTGCCATACTCTGTCGCCGCCGTTTTAATTTTGAAATCGGTTAAGTCAGTTCCATGCTCCAGGATGTAGTCTCGAGTCCAGGCATGGATCTGACTGAAATAATTATAAGCACGTTGCGACAAGGCGATTTCCTCGGGCGTTTTTACCCGTCGCATCTTGATGCAAACATCGCTCACGTCCTCAAAACCAGCGTCCGGCAGAATCTCTCCCATACGTTTCATCGTATTGACCGTGGGCGGCTGGCTGAGTCCGATCTTCTTGTCTCCGTAGCCTCGTTTGGCAAGGCCGTCCAGACGCCATTTGAGCAGGTCCACCGCAGGACCGGTCGTCACCTTGCCCTGATCAGGATAGCCACCCGCTGCGTGTGGAAAGTCAAAATAATAATCACCGTCTGTAAACCACCAGCTGCGCACCGGTTCGAGATCCAGACCGGGATAAAACCAGTGAACCTTTAGCTCATCCGCCGGAATGAAACAGGCGAACGGCCGCTCCGTAGTCGTGTGAAAAAGACCGGTGAAGTAGATGATGTTCCAGCGATCCGTGAGCAGGATGCCATCGAGTCCGCGCGCTTTGAGTTTCTCCTGCAGGCGCTTGACCGTGGCCTTGTGCCAGTCCAGCGGGAGTCGATCGACAGTAGCAGGCGCCACATGCTCCGGCTGGGGCACCAACATGGCGGCGGAACCGCTGGATGATGACGCAACGGTACTTTGCGCGTTTGCCAGATTAAGGGTGGTGCCCATTGCGGCTGCGCCCAAACCTGCTGCGCCCGAATGCTTCAAAAACTCTCTGCGGGTACTCATAGCCTCTCCCCCGAGTAAGAAAACTCAGAATGGTGGATGACAGGATCATATATAATATACTAAATATGAAGATCCAAGAAGTGTCCGACTGCGTAGGATTCCGGGGCCAGGGTGCGAAACAAGAATAATAATTGCATTCAGTTTGTTGCCCGTCTCATCGGCTTGGCCGGGTCAATTGTTTTTGCAGCCGCGGCGTCGCCGCTGCAGGCGGCGCAGCAGGCCGCAACAATCGCGACACAGGATAGGCCCAACATAGTCCTTATGTTTCCGGACAACCTGGGAATTGGAGAAGTGAGTTCCTATGGAGGTGCCCGCGGGGTCCCTACTCCAAACATTGATCGAATAGCAGCAGAGGGAATCCGGCTCACTAATTTCAATGTGGAGTATTCCTGCGTTGTCTCCCGCATTGCGATGCTTACCGGCCGCTATGCCGTGCGCACCGGCGAGGGCTACCGGGGCGGTATGACCTTGTGGGAGGTAACTATTGCTGAAGCTCTGCA
>JBLHLN010000033.1:0-12885 GCA_047620565.1 Woeseiaceae bacterium | reverse complement strand
TGTAGTCCGGGCGCAGAAAGTCCAGATCGACACCGATCGCAAAATGATCGGTCAGGTTATAGCCTATGTTAAAACCGAAACCGACTTCACTATCGATTTTGAGCGAGGAGCCGTTCGTACTGCCCATTCTTTCGGATTCCTGGTAAAGCGCCGCAAAAGACCACTCCCAGGTTTGCGACTTGTCGCGTTGTGCATTTGCCGTTACCGACACTGACAGAAGCAGGATTGTTAATACCGCCTTTTTCATTTCTATTTCCCTTAATTAATCTGATTTTCGCTGGCAGCCGCGCATAGTAACGACCTGCTGAGACAATGTCATTACTGATGGCAATAATTGGCCACTTGCAACATTGCAGTCGCCAAATACGGCAATATCCCGTACTCTTGGCGGCCCAATCCAGGGCTGCGGCATGGCCCGCATATTACTACCTGGAATAAGAGTTAACTAATTGATTATTTAGAATTTATTGGAGCGCGCAATGGCACTGGCAAGATTCGCAACCAGCCTTCTGATATCCGTCCTTGTACTCGCCGGATGCGGCGGGGAAAATTCGGCCGATGGCTCCTCGCAGGATGACAATACTACCGCCGGAGTGACGGCAAACGGCTTAATGCCGCACCAGGAGCTGGCCCGCGAGATTCTAAAGGAACTGATCGAGATCGACACCACCGACAGCGTCGGCGATAACACCGCTGCGGCGCAGGCGATGGCGAACCGATTGCTCGCCGCCGGATTCCCGGCGGAAGATGTGCAGGTTCTCGGTCCGGTTGATCGCAAGGGTAACCTTGTCGCGCGTTTTCGCGGGCGTGACACCGGCCGCAAACCGTTGTTGATGCTTGCGCACCTGGACGTGGTCGAGGCTGATCCTGCTGACTGGACGCTGCCGCCGTTCACTTTCATTGAAGAAGACGGCTACTTTTATGGCCGCGGCACTTCTGACGACAAAGATGAGGCAGCCATCTACATCGCGAACTTTATTCGCATGAAAGAAGAAGGTTTCCAACCGGATCGTGACCTGATCGTCGCACTGACGGCGGATGAAGAAGGCGGCAATCACAACGGGGTGCAATGGTTACTCGAAAATCACCCTGAACTGATCGATGCGGAATATGCATTGAATGAAGGCGGCGGAGGTTCCCTCAAAAACGGTGAGCGCGTTTCAAATAACGTGCAGGCCAGTGAAAAGGTTTATCAGACTTTTACGCTGGAAGTGACCAACCCCGGCGGACACAGCTCCCTGCCAGTCAAGGACAATGCGATCTACCGTCTCGCCGATGCGCTGGCACGAATTCGCAATCATGACTTTCCGGTTACCCTGAATGAGGTGACAGAGCTTTTCTTCCAACGCTCGGCAGAACTCGCAAACCCGGAATTGGCTGGCGCAATGCGCGGCGTATTACAAAGCCCGCCGGATCCTGCTTCCATCGCGTTGCTGGCGGAATTCCCGTTCTACAATTCGCGACTGAGAACCACCTGCGTCGCAACGCGACTTGACGGCGGTCATGCCGACAACGCCTTGCCGCAAAGGGCCCGAGCGACCGTCAATTGCCGTGTTTTACCCGGCGAGTCTATCGATGCAGTCGAGGTCACACTCGCGACTGTTGTCGGTGATGCCGAGGTATCAATCAGTCGCGTAAACGTCGCGAATCCGTCGCCACCGTCTCCGCTAACGCCGGAAATGCTTGGCGCCATTGAGGCGACCACCGAATCAGTGTGGCCTGGCGTGCCCGTGATTCCGACTATGAGTACGGGCGCGACCGATGGCCTCTATTTGCGCAAGGCGGGCATCCCGGTCTATGGCGTGTCGGGCCTGTTTCGGGACGTTGACGACAATCGTTCACATGGTCAGAACGAGAGAATTATGGTCGAGTCGTTTTTTGATGGTCAGGAATTCCTCTATCAACTCACGATGCGACTTTCCAACACGGACACTAAATAGGAAGCTCGTATGGCCATTGTTTTAGTTACCGGTTGTAATCGTGGTATCGGGCTTGAGTTGTGTCGCCAGTATCAGTCTCGTGGTGACGATGTAATCGGCGTATGCCGCAGCAGCAATTCTGAACTGGATAAGTCAGGCATTCGCATCATTGATGGTGTCGATGTTTCTGCTGCAACTGGAGTGCAGAAACTGGCCACGGCACTTGACGGCGCCAGCCTGGACATTGTCATCAACAATGCCGGAATTCTTCGCGGCGATAACCTTGACTCAATTGATTTTGACGCCATGGAAGAACAGTTTCGGGTCAACGCGATTGGGCCGTTGAGAGTGGTTCAGGCAATTCGCAACAATCTTCACGAAGGCTCGAAGGTCGGCATCGTTACGAGTCGGGTCGGCTCAATTGATGACAACAGTTCCGGCAACAATTACGGCTATCGTTGTTCGAAGGCAGCCGCCAATATGGTCGGCAAAAACCTGCAGCATGACCTGGCACCGCAAGGAATCGCAGTCGCATTGCTTCATCCTGGCCTGGTTGCCACCGATATGACCGGTGGCAAGGGCGTAACGCCGGAAGATTCGGCGGCAGGGCTGATTGCACGAATGGACGAACTTTCGATGCAAAACAGCGGCAATTTCTGGCACGCAGAGGGCTACCAGCTACCCTGGTAAAACGTTCCAGCGTCGTTAGTCTTCGTATTGGTAGAAGGCGGTCATTGCCCTGAAAAGCATGTGCACGTCGACTTTTGAACTCACCGCGTAAGTCGAGTGAATCGACAATAGCGGAATACCATAGTCGATGACTTCCATATTGTCTTTCGACATTGACTTGCCAATGGTTCCGCCCGATGCTCTGCCCTTATAGGTTGCTGTTTGCCAGGCCACCCCCGCAGCATCCAGGTAAGCACGATTCCATGCGATATATTCCGAGTTCGCGTTAAAGCCACCGCCGTAAAGTTTCAGGTTGACGCCGTGACCAAGGCGTGGCGCATTGCCGACTTCCCATACACCCGGGTAAGAGGGATGAATTCCCGGGTTAACATCTGATGACACAACTTTGGTCTGTCGCAGTGCACGGCGCAGATCAATATCGCTGTACGCGTCACCGCGCTCCCGGTAAATCAATTCGCTCATCAGGTCAACGAGATACGTTGAGTTCGCGCCGGTATTGTTGACGTTGCCAACCTCTTCGTTGTCAACAAGATATGCGATAGATGTAAATTCAGGCGTGCCCTGCTCCAGTATCGCGCGCATCGCCGCGTAAGAAGAAAGCTTGTCATCCTGTCCGTAAACGGCCATCAGGCTGCGATCAAATCCTACGTCACGTGGCGCCATCGCCGGCACCAGTACCAACTCTGCTGATACGAGATCTTCTTCTTCGATATCGTATTCACTTTCGAGGAATGCGAGAACGGCATCTGCAACCGAATTCTCTTCATTCGGAATCGATCCAATAATGGGATCCAGTTCTTCGCCCATGATGACGTCGCGATTCAGGCGTTCGCGATAATCGTGATCAACATGCGGTGACAAATCCGGAATGATGAAAATTGGGTCGTCCGGATCCAGTCCCACCGATATGCTCACGCGCGAGCCGTCTTTCTTGTCTACATGCCCAACCAGCGCAAGCGGCAGGTTGACCCACTGATAATTCTTGATTCCGCCATGTCGGTAAGTCTGGAAAAGAGCGAAGCCCTCCATCTCATACAACGGCCGTCCTTTTAACTCCAGTCGCGGCGAATCAACATGCGCACCAACGACGCGAAAGCCCTCACCAAACCCTTTCGAGCCGATCACGATCAGAGAAATTGTACGATCCCGATTTATGTCATAGAAACGACTGCCTGGAGAAAGATCGCTATTGCTCGTCAATGCGTCGAATCCTGCAGCTTCGGCTATCCTGACTGCCTCAGAGACAAAGCTAAGCTCGGTTTTTGCCCGGCTCATGAAGTCTTTGTAGTCCTCGGCAAAAGCCAGCACGTCCCTGCGTTCGCTATCTGTGAGGCCGCTCCAGGCCGCAACCGGACCCAGGTCTTCTTCCGCCTCATCCTGCGCTATCGCCACGACGGATAACGAACAGATCAGCGTCATTGATATCAATACTTTCCGGGAAAATCTGGTCATGTGGAATCTCACATTATTTGCGGCAGCAGGACGCGCAAGAATAAAGGCTTTTGAGCGACTGGCAAAGGCTCAATTTACGGCTAGACTCATAGAACGAAACTGCATGAAGCGCTCGTTCCAACAATAATTAAGAATTAAGGAGCAAAAACATGACCAAAACAAGACTGAAAGCTCTCACCACAGGAATTGTGCTGGCAGCATTCTCGCTAGCTATCCCGTTGCAAGCCAGCGCCCAGGACGAGGATCGAACCTGGCTGCAGGTACGCACGACCCACGTCAAGCCCGATCGCGTCCAGGAATTCGTCGCGCTGCAGGAGAAATTTTCGAAGGCACTGGCTGCAGACGATCGCCCCAATCGTGACGTCTGGCAGGAAGTTCGTGGCGATAATTCCACTTTCCATGCCGTTACATCGATCGACGACCTTGCTGAACTTGACGAGCCGTTCGAGCCGCCAATGGGCGAAAAAGAGTGGGATGAATGGGTCGCCGCTTTGCTGCAAACCATTGACTCAAGCACACGGACCATTCTTCGCAGTCATCGCGAGTGGACCATACCGGCCGATGACGACGCCGAACCAGGATTACTTCGCCTGCGTTCTATCCGCGTCAAACCCGATAGCATGTATGCCTATCACGGCTGGGTGGTGAACCAGTTAATTCCGGCGTTAAAAGCGAACGGCGCCAAGGGCGTATCATTCAATCACGGCGCATTTGGTGGTGACACTTCGACATGGGTGATGGGTTCGCGCCTGGACGGTTTTGCGGATTTGCAAAGACGCAAGGGTTCACTATCTGGTATGAGTGATGAAGATTACGGCGCGTTGCTGGGCGCATCCGCCGATATGGTCGTGTCGACGGATATTCGAATCCTTCAATATCGCGCCGACCTCAGCAACTAGACGAACAATTACTAAGGTATATTAGCCCCGCAGTGCTACAAGCACTGCGGGGTTTTCTATGAAGAATGATCGAGGAACATCAATGGACAACGAAAAAGCTCAGCTAATGAATCGCCGTCGCATACTCATCGCCGCACTGGCAGGAGGTGGCGGCGCCGCGCTCGCGTCCTGCACACCGGAGGTACCCAAAGAATCAGCGGACAGCGTCGATATGTGGGCCGGATACGATGAACGAATCACCGAGCGGACGCTGGCGGAAGCTGAAAAGCTTTTCGGCCTGCAGTTTTCGGAAACCGAGCGCCAGCTCATCCTCGGCGGACCGGTCGAAGAAGCTGAAGATGGCTTTTTCGCAACACAAATCGGGTCGCTCAACAAAAGACGTGCACAGGACATACCGAATTCACTGGCACCCGCGACAAAATTCGATCCACGGTTGCCGGGCATAAGTTACGCCAATCAGGACAACTCAGTTGCACTGTTCCCTGAGGAAATCGGCAGCATGCCGGACGACCCTGAGTCCATCGCCTTTGCTTCGGTCAAACAACAATCCCGCTGGATGACAACTGGTCAGATTACGAGTCGTGAACTTACCGATATCTACCTGGCACGAATTGAAAAATACGGCCATCTGCTCGAATGTTTTGTCACAGTCACAGCAGATATCGCACGATCACAGGCCGACCAGGCAGATCGTGAACGCGCCACCGGCCAGGTTCGCGGACCACTGCACGGAATACCGTATGGCGTTAAGGATTTGCTCGACACTGCTGATGTTGCGACGACATGGGGTGCGATGCCATACAAGGAGCGCATCGCGAGTTCCGATGGCGCAGTCGTGCGACTGCTGCAGGAATCAGGCGCTGTAATGCTCGGCAAGACCACGCTTGGCGCACTCGCGTGGGGCGATGTCTGGTTTGGTGGGGAAACACGCAATCCGTGGAATACCAAAGAAGGCGCGTCCGGTTCGTCGGCAGGCTCAGGTTCTGCAACAGCTGCAGGACTTTGCTCATTTGGTATTGGGACAGAAACGCTCGGCTCCATTGTGTCGCCGTCTGACAGAAACGGGCTGGCCGGACTGCGCCCCACCTTTGGTCGCGTTTCAAGGGCCGGCGCCATGGCGCTTTGCTGGTCATTGGACAAGATCGGTCCAATGTGTCGCTATGCCGAAGACACCGCGCTGGTACTCGCAGCTATCAACGGTTTCGACGTCGAAGACGCATCGTCCATCGACATGGGCTTTGCATACGATGGTCGCCAGTCGCTTGAGGGACTGACCATAGGCTACGACCCATCCTGGTTCGAAGGAGAAGATGTTCGTGCGACGGATCATGTCGCACTCGAAGCTATTCGGGATATTGGCGCGACGGTGGTTGAGATCGCCCTCCCCGACCTGCCAGTTACGGAAATTATGGCGCCACTCGGGGCAGAATCAGCCGCGGCGTTTGAGGAACTGACTTTGTCAGGTCGTGACGATATGTTGCGGCGACAAATCACGAACGCATGGCCCAACAGTTTCAGACAGTCGCGTTATTTTTCTGCGGTCGACTACGTCCAGGCAGACAGGTTACGACGTTCCGTCATGCAGCAAACGCATGAGTTCTTTTCCCAGGTTGATGTCGTGTTCGGGCCCAGCTTCAACACTCCGATGCTCAGCCTGACAAATTTCACTGGTCAGCCATGTCTTGCTCTGCGTGCGGGATTTGAGGAAATTACGCCACGTCCCCTGTTCGATCACCCGGAAAACGACACTGATGAAACACTGCACAGAATTCCAAGGTCCGTCAGCCTTTGGAGCAATCTGTATGAAGAAGGCAATCTCATCAGGGTTGGACGCGCACTGGAAACTAAACTGGGTGTTGCTACCGAACGGCCGCCACTCGCATAGCTGAGAATCAAATTGAAAAAAATCATACTGGGGTTGCTTGCCGTAGCCGCGACCTTTTCACATGTGGCTAGCGGTGAAGAAGGCGGATACACACTAAGGGAAGCAACCGAATTCCGGAATCAGTGGACGTTGGAAAACTGGGACGAAGGCGGCCCGTTGATGCGTTACGTGTTCCTGAACATGACGGAGTTCTGGAATCACTCTGTAATTGATCGCGGCGATGTCGTCAGATCACTGCCGTTGTCACTAAGAGATGATGTCGCGAACTTTCTAACAATGACGGAAGACGGACCAGCGCCCCTTGCCACCTATGTCAATAATTCGACGGTCAACGGCGCCCTGATCCTGCACAAGGGAGAAATTGTATTCGAGGTGTATCCGCGCATGCGAAAGGAAGACAAACACCTGAACATGTCGGTCTCAAAAGGTTATACGGCAACGATGATCGCGATCCTGGAAGACAGCGAATTGATTGACGTCAGCAAACCAGTTGATTCTTACCTGCCAGCCCTTGCGGAATCAGGCTGGGCAGGCGTTGCTGTGCTCGATGTGCTGGACATGGCGTCAGGCATTGGCTGCCTTGAACATGAGGAAGGCTCTTTCACCAATCCGGATACCTGCTATTACCAGTATGAAGCGTCGCTCGGCTGGCTGCCGGCAACTGACGCAACCATGGACAGCACATTCGACTACATAGCGACCCTTAAGTCGCACCGGCCGGCTGGCGAGGCATTTGAATATACCTCTCCCAACACCTTTGTCCTTGGCTGGCTAGCCGAAGAAATCAGTGGGCAAACTTTTGCCGATTTCCTCTCGCAGGAAATCTGGCAAAAAATGGGCGCAGAGTCTGATGGAATCATCGTGGCACCGCATCGCGGCGTTCCTATAGCGAGCGGCGGCACTAGTTCTACATTGCGCGACATGGCCAGGTTCGGTTTGCTGTTCACGCCGAGTGGCAGGCAAGGACTCAACCCGGTTGTATCCGATGCCTATTTACACAAAATTCAGAACGGTGGTCGTCCCGAGATATTCAATGAAGGTCGGAATGAGATACAAATAGTCGACGGCGAAGCTGCCCGACATAACAGCTACCAATGGGATTTCGTCATGGAAGATGGCGATTTTTTCAAAGGCGGTTATGGCGGCCAGGGACTCTACATATCACCATCACGCGACCTGGTCATTGCGTTTTTTGGCACATTCGATGAAAACCGCGTCGGACACGAAATGATCCATATTTCGAGACAGCTCGCCAAGTCAGGATTGTTTGACTAGAACACCACGAATTTTGCGAAAGCCACCACGATCGGCAACCCAATCACCGTGCGCAGCGTGAAAACCGCTAACAAATGCGAGAATCGCAGCGGGATCTCGCACTTGATCATGAGAATGCCGATTTCCGACATGTAGATCAGCTGCGTCACTGACATCACGCCAACCACGAAACGAGTAATCTCTGCATCGATGGTTGTAGCGATTAACGCAGGCAGAAACATGTCGAGAAAACCGGAGAAAAGTGCCGGCGCCATTTTCGACGTTTCGGGCAAGCCAAATACTTCCAGCAACGGCACAATGGGTATCGTTATGATTTCAAGAAGATTCCTGTCTGTACCGGGAATTATTTCGGTGGCCATGATCATGCCAACTCCGCCGACGGCAATAACCGCGGGCACCAGGCCAAACCAGATATCGAGAATATGGCCTGCCGCAACGCGAAATTGTTGCTTTAACGGTAGCGCAATAGCCGCTCGACGAGACGCAAGAGCCAGCGCTTCCTGAAACAGCGATTCATCACCGCTGCTGCGACTTTCACGCAGCGGATGTAACTTGTCGTACGGCGTATCCTTGAAGCGCGACAATGGCGGAATTCGCGGCATGATCATTGCGGTTATTACGCCGGTCAGAACGACTGCCATATAGTATTCGGGAAAACGGCTGTCCATACCGACGGTCTTCGCGACCAGTAATGCGAAAGGCACCGATACGACGGAAAAATTCGTCGCGATGACGGCTGCCTCACGTGCCGTGTAATGACCGGACACATACTGCTGAATCGTGATCAGGACACCGACCGGCGCCGATGACATCCAGGATGCCAGCGCATCGATGGCTGAACGCCCGGGCAATGTAAACAAACGGCGAAAGATTCGTTTCAGCAGTGTGCCGATGAATTCCATCAAGCCGTAGTCCGTTAGGAATGGCATTAGTAGTCCGGCGAACAGGAATATCGGCACGATGTTGACGGCAAGATCGTATAAGACCGTGCCACCGGTTGCCGCGCCCCAAAACATCTCGGGCCCGACCTGGAACATCGTCATCGTGCCCATGACAAGACCGATCAGTCGCAGTGCGACCCATACCGGCGCGACATCGAACAACCTGGAAAACAGCGCGCCATCAGTGCATCGCATTCGACCCAGTGTTTTTGCGTATACGGTCCCGGCGGCGCTGATACATAACAGGGCAAACACCACCCACGGCATACCCGTCCTGGCGCCGACCAAATCCCTGCCGGCGTCAGAAATCAGGCCCATCAAAATAGTCCAGTTGCCGTCGACCTTGACCGGCGTCAGAAAAGTGGCAATGCCGAGTAGCGATGGCAGCGCAAACCTGCGAATCGCCGCTCGATCAGGCGGCGCAGGATGCCCGTCTTCGCTGACGATGTGCGTGTCTCCTCCCAGGTCGTGCGGCGTGTCGCTCATGCGGCTTCTTTATCTCTCAGGTACACTGCCGTGCAAATTAACAGCTAGTGAACGACTTGTTAACCCAATCGAGGCAGGTCGCTGAGGTTCACCATGAAAAAACAACTTTCATTTATCTGCTGGTGCATGTGCCTTGCTCTGTTCAGCGCGCCTGCTACTGCTCAGGACGAGCGCCTGACAACGGAATGGATATTCAGCGAAGAAGGCAAGACGGCAACTTCAGTGCCGAAACACATATGGCTGGATTCCGGCGTCATCATGCTCTACGACACCCGCCCACCAAAGAGTGAACGGACCATTGAATCATTCGATGCGGACAACGGACGCCGCCGAAAGGTAGTGGATGCAGCCGACGTAATCGCCAGCATGACAGACATACTTGAGCCAGAGGAAGCTATTGAGGAGCTCGGGTGGCCAGCCGCTTTTGACAAAACGGGACGCTGGGCCGTCTATGAGAAGTCTGGTGACATTTTGCTGGTGGACCTTCGTTCGTCTGATGTCATTCCGATCGCAATATCAGAAGCGGATGAAAAATCGGCCCGTTTCTCGCCCGACAGCCAGTGGATTGCCTTTGTAAGAGACAATGATTTGTACGTGTGGAACGTCGACGATCGGTCCGAAAAGAGATTGACTACGGGTGCCAGCGAAACATTGTTGAATGGCACAGTTTCATGGGTTTACTGGGAAGAACTACTCGGTCGCGTCGACCAGGGATATTTCTGGGCACCGGACTCAGGCGCGATTGCGTATCTGCAAACAGACGACAGTGGCGTTGGTGAGATGCATTACGTCGATTTCGAACCCAATTTGCCGCGCCTGATTAATCAACGACACCCAAAACCAGGTGAATCAAACCCCCGCGTTCGCGCCGGCGTTGTGAGCCTCGAAAATGCGAAAACGACATGGATTGATCTGGGCTCCTACCCTTACGAATATCTCGCTCGAATAAAATGGCTGCCTGACAGCCAGCGAATCGCATTACAAACTCTAAATCGTCCACAAACCGCGTTAGATATATTTATCGCGAACACTGCGACCGGAACCGCATCACACCTGATTCGCGAAACCGATCCCGCTTGGGTCAATGTGCACGATGATCTGTACTTTCTCGCTGACAATGAACATTTCATCTGGCGTTCCGAACGTGACGGCTACGCGCACTTATATCTCTATGATATGGAAGGCGAGCTGGTCCATCAGGTAACCAGCGGCAAGTGGGCATTGCGATCATCTGGCGGATTACCGGGTATGAGCCAATCCGTCGCTCATATTGATGAGGACAACGGCCAGATTTTCTTTACGAGCCTGGAAAAAGCATCGACGGAACGACATCTCTACCGAATTTCGCTCGACGGCAGCGACATGCAGCGAATAACTACAGCCGATGGCTCGCATGCCATATTATTTCAGCCGGATGGCGCGTTCTACCTGGACCGCACATCGGCAATCGACCGACCACCATCGCTTGCGTTGCACCACGCATCCGGAGAGCCGGTGACCACATTGTCCGCAACGGCGGCAGAGATTCCGCAACGATTCGACATGCTGCCCTGGGAAATGATGACGGTTAAGGCGCGTGATGGATTTGAGATGCCGGCAGCAATGCTAAAACCGCGCTTCTTCGACGCAAGCAAGCAATATCCTGCAGTCGTATATGTATACGGTGGTCCTTCCGCTCCAACTGTTGTCAATGCGTGGCCCGGTGGCGGCAGAGGCTATTTTCACCAAATGCTGGCCGACAATGATGTGGTGGTTTTCTACGTTGATAATCGTAGCGCCGCCGGCAAGAGCAAAATCGACGCCAACACGATTGTCAATCAATTGTATGGACCTGTTGAATTAAACGATTTACTGGATGGCGTCGAATGGCTGAAAGCACAATCATTTATTAACGCAGATAACGTTGGTGTATGGGGGTGGAGTGGCGGCGGTGCGATGACGCTGCAGTCGATGACCAGCAGCAATGAATTTGCGGCGGGTGTCGCAGTTGCGCCCGTCAGTGATTGGCACTACTACGACACCATCTATACCGAACGATATATGAAACGTCCGCAGGACAACGAAGAAGGATATGAATCTACCTCTCACGCGAAGCGCGCGGCCGATCTCCAGGGCCGTCTGCTACTGGTTCACGGCACCTATGACGATAACGTTCATCCACAGAATTCGTGGAGCTTCAGCGACGGACTGATTGAAGCCGGCATCACTTTCGACATGATGATTTATCCCATGCGCAAACACGGCATCAGTGACGACGCGGCGCAGGCACATGTCTACAAATCAATGCTGGAATTCTGGCAACGCAATTTCAAACTTGTCGATTGATTGGAAACTAGCAGAACGTTTTCACTTTAAGTTTATATTCTAACTAATTGTTTTATCAGTTTTTTATGGATTTTTCCTTATCCGAATGAACCTGTCGCCAACGGAGCATTCTAATTGAGCTGGTAGTAGAATCATTATCTTCATCCGGAGTTTCCTGCCTATGGTTGCCAGGTTTACAGTCTTAACAACCTTGTTTTTTTGCACAGCAGGGTTCGCCCAGGATACCTTTCGGCCAGCGCACTTCGGCCACGATGAGGCAGATCGGCAGTTGTTCAATCGCATTGCATTTCCGCAAATTAAAGGTGATGTGACGGTCATGCTGAATTGCTTTACTCAGCTGGAAGCCAGCGGGAAAATGACCAATACCGGCTGCCTGATGAAGGACCAGTTCGATAGCTCTTTTGCGGAAGCGGTCAGCATCGCAAGTAAAAAGGCGCGTATGACGCCTGCCGAAATCGGCGGCAAGAAAGTAGAAGTCTATGTGCAGTTTCGAACTGAATTCGTCGCTAAAGGTGACGACCGAACCGTCAGGGTCATTCTCAATCCGGGCTATCCGGAAAACGTTGCCGCCTATGGCGAAGAACATGTCGCTGCCCAGCGAGTGCTGGCGGGCAAAGAAGCGTGGGAAAAAGCTTGTCCGCAGAGGGCACAATATGCCGTCCTGGCAAGAGCCTATGTTGGAGAGGATGGTGTATCCGATAATCCAAGCGTCGAACATTACGCTGGTGTTTTGCCTGTAGCATCCTGCCAGGATGCGATAAAAAGCACGATTCTTGGCAGTCGATACATACCCGCCATAGCCGACGGTATGGCCGTGCCGTCAACCTTTATCGAACAGTTCGGTAACTAGCGAGACCACGGGCAATTTCTAGTTGCAGCCCGGCTTGCCAATTTCTGGCGGCAACATAGCTTCAATTCGTTCCATCGCATCGAGACGATGAACAAGATCATGGATGTAATCCAGTTTATCCGTCTCGAGAATTAGCACTTCACTCATATCGTACGATTTGATC
>JBLHLN010000032.1:0-13021 GCA_047620565.1 Woeseiaceae bacterium | reverse complement strand
ATAAAGTTCCAGGTCCGCCCCGGTTTTCTGTGCCAGCCACGCAGCCCGGCGCACAGCAGGCTGTTCGGATTCGGTCGGATCGACCACACACATGATCTGTTTCAATTTTTGCATGACATTACCTGCTTTTCAGTGATGATTTGATCGGTTTCTCCTGATAATTCGAGCTTAGGATGACGCCGGCGGCATGCCAATAAGACCTGTTGCTTAGCGGATAACGGGATTTACCTACCTTTTGGCGGCAGGAACGGACGGACGATTCCGGTACGTGCATCTACTGATTTCCGTCGCACGGCCGATACGGTCTAATCCAGTTGGCTGATCAGGTTGCGCAACGCGGCCGCCAACTATGAAAAAGGAGTTCGATGAACGCATCCGCGGATATGAGAAACACGTTGCTGCAAAAGAAAAAGGAGCTCGGCGGCAGGCTTGAGCGCATTACTGCAAATGTGCGACGTGGTTTTGAATCCGACTCGCGCGAGCGTGCGCAACAGTTTGAGGACAGAGAGGTCGTGGATGCGCTTGGCAACGAAGCGCGGGAAGAGCTCGCGAAAATATCTGCTGCACTTGAAAGAATGGAAAACGACGATTACGGGACGTGTGCCGATTGCGGTGCGCCTGTAGGTGACAAGAGACTGACAGCTTATCCATATGCGCTGGAGTGCATTGATTGCGCGAAGCTGGAGGAGTACAGGACGCGGCGCTGAAGTCAGCCGGAGCACATGTCGGGGGTCAACTCACTATATGCATGCGGACCAGGTCGGCCAGCGATTTTGCCTGCATTTTTTCCATCACCCTGGCGCGATGTATTTCTACGGTTCTCTGGCTCACGCCCAGTTCATACGCGATGACCTTGTTAGGTTTTCCGGTAACCACCAGATCAAGAACCTGTCGTTCCCGATTCGTTAGTTTTTCCATGTGTGATGATACTTCTGCTTTTTCTTCGCGCGCTGAACGTCGCTGCTCGTCGGTCTTCATGGCTTCCGCAACCCGGTCCAGTAACTCCTGGTCGCGGAATGGCTTTTGTATGAAGTCCACGGCACCTTTTTGCATTGCCTCAACTGCCATCGGCACATCGCCGTGACCGGTAATAAAGATAATGGGCAGACTGCTGCCGAGTTCGAGCAACTTTTCCTGCAATTCGAGACCACCCAGTCCCGGCATACGAATATCGAGCACCAGGCAACCGGCTCGCTCGTTGCTATAGTCGACAAGGAAGTCATCCGCCGAGTGAAAGATCTCAAATGAAAGGCCGACCGATCGCATCAGCATTTCCATGGCGTAACGAATTGCCTGATCATCGTCCACGATGTATACCGTCTGTTTTGTCTTATCGGGGCTGATCATGGGAATTCGAGATTCTTCTGCAAGGAATGTGTGTACGTATGTGTACCATGTCCTGATCAAAAGCTGTAGTACGATGACCGTGAATCAGGTGATGAAGATTCGAAGACAAAGCTCAATATGCATCCTCTAGCGCATCTGGCGATTATCTGGGCAGCCGTTTTCTTGGCAGTTGTTGCGGCGAAACAAACGCGCCTGACTTCGGTCCTGTACTTTCTGTTCATGGGGTTTTTCCTCGTAAACATTGGTGTTCTGCCACATGAGAGTGACCTGTTTATTCGCGAATTCGCGGAGCTTGGAATCATATTCATTATGTTTTCGCTCGGCTTCGAAGAATCCACAGACAACTTCCTGTCAAGCCTGCGGAAAAGCTGGGGTATCGCATTCTTCGGCGCGCTCGGACCATTTGTAGCTGCATATGTTGTGGCTGACTACGCATGGGGCGACCCGAAGGTCTCTCTGATTTGTGCCCTGGCAATGACGGCGACCGCAGTATCGCTGACGATGGTGTCGTTGCGCAGTGAGGGGTTGCAAAATTCTGTTGTCGCTACCCGAATAATGACCTCGGCCGTTATTGACGATATCGCGGCGTTGGTCGCGGTTGCCATTCTCATCCCGCTCGTAACCGGAGATCAGTCAATAAGCCTGCTGGCTGTGCTAACAACTGCCGGCAAAGCCGTGCTGTTTTTCGTCATCGTGACAATAATCGGTGCCTGGATATTTCCGCATCGTCTACGTGGCTGGATCAGCAAAGTACCGCTGGTCGGAAAATACGGCGTCAAGCACATCCTCACGTTTGATGGTGGCAGGCATGCGACGCTCGCCATATTATTGTGCGCGCTCGGCGTCGGTTTGATCGCAACTTTCTTCGGTTTCCATCCAGCCGTCGGCGCCTACATGGCCGGGTTGATCGTAAAAGAAGAATATTTTCAGATCGGTGAAAAAAGTATTGTTCGTGAAACACCGCACACCAGCAGCGTTTATGCGGAGACCAAGAAGATCGTCGACAGTGCAGCGTTTTCCTGGATTGGCCCGGTATTTTTTGTCGACCTTGGGGCAAAACTCATTTTTGATATGGACCTGCTTGTCGCAGTTTTGCCTTATGTGGCGGCCTTGACAATCAGCCTTATCATCGTTCAGGTTGCGTCGGCCGGACTTGCGGCTCGCTATACGGGCGGCATGTCCTGGCAGCAGAGCCTGATGGTCGGATTCGGTATGCTGGGACGCGCCGAGCTTGCATTTGTCGTCATGGATATTGGCTACGTACAGAATCAGATTATGCCAAGGGAAGCATTTTTTACCTTGATGATTACGGCCTTTTTCCTGAATGTCGCTGTACCGTTGACCATCCGTTGGTGGCGACCGCACTATGATGCGGCGGAATTGCGGCAAGCCTAATCAAGACCCGCGCTAGTCAAGATCCTTGCCAATTGAGACTTTTGCTAATCTAGACTCTTGGCAAATCTCAGGATGGCCGCGGTCATTGCGGCGACAGTAAAAATCGCGAGTATCTGCAATTCCTGCTGCAACTCCGCGAGATCGGCGCCACGAAGCATGATGCCGCGCGTCAGGCGAATGAAGTGCGTGGTGGGTAAGACTTCACCAATATATTGTATGGGCACTGGCATGCCTTCGAACGGAAAAATAAATCCCGACAGCAGAATTGACGGCAAAAGAAAAAATATTGTTACCTGTATTGCCTGAAACTGGGTTTTCACGACAGTAGAAACGAACAGGCCAAGCGCAAGATTTGCTGCTATAAAAAACGTTGCCGCAAGATAAAGTTCCGCAATACTGCCGCGGACTGGCACAGCAAACAAAAATCTCCCGACAGCCAGAATTAGCGCAAGCTGAATCATTCCGATGACAATGTACGGGACAACTTTGCCGATCATCAGTTGTGGTGTACTAACCGGCGTGTTGATAAGAAGCTCAAGGTTGCCGTGTTCCCGTTCACGAACGACAGCGACGGCGGTGAATAGCATCATGGTCAAAGTCAAAATAATGCCAATGAGTCCGGGAATTACGAATACGACAGAACGACGTTCAGGATTAAAATAAGGTCGAATTTCGATATTACCGATGCCACTTTGCATTTCCTGGGTCGAGTCAAATCCGAGTGGCGTATTGCGCAGCTGATTGGCGACACCAACGATTGTTGGGTCGACACCGTCAACCAATATGTGTACGGCTGCTCTGCTGGTGTCTATGCTGCGCTTGTCGAAATCGGAAGGGACATAGATGCCGATTGAAATCCTACCTGCGCGAAGCAGTTGTTCCAGCTCCTGGATTGATGCCACTGAATATTCCAGCTGCAATACCTGCGTCTGTTCCAGGTTCGTTATGAATTCTCTTGAAAGATGGGTGTTTGCCTGATCGGCGACTGCTGCGGTCAGGTTTCTGACATCGGTATTGATTGCATAACCAAACAACAGCATTTGCATGACCGGAATGCCCACTATCATGGCGAATGTCAGCCGGTCGCGACCCAGCTGCAGCAACTCCTTCATCATGATTGCACGAAAGCGGATCAGTGCATTCACGCTGCATGCTCCATGGGTGTACCTTTTTGCGTAACAGCGACAAATACGTCTTCGAGAGAAGCGCTTACCAGTGATGACTCGGCCTGCAAGTTCGCTTCCAGCAGCGTTTGCTCAACGATCTGCAAAGGATTGTGGTGGTGCTCAGGAATAAGCACGCGCAATTTTACGCCCAGTTGAGTAACACTTAACACTTCCTGGCGTTGCCCCAGCGCCGATTGCGCGGCGTAAGGATTGTCCGAGTTAACCTCAACGATTGTCATGCCAGTTGATGCCTGCAAGTCGGCAGGCGATCCGTCGGCAACTTTCTTGCCGTGATCAAGAATGGCAAGCCGGTGGCAACGCTCCGCTTCATCCATATAGTGGGTCGAGACGAGAATTGTGGTTCCGGAGTCCGCGAGCGAAAATAGTTTTTCCCAGAAATCCCTGCGGCTTTTTGGGTCGACTGCGCTGGTAGGTTCATCCAGCAACAGCAGCTCCGGTTTATTCAGCACTGCACAGGCAAGTGCCAGGCGCTGTTTCTGGCCGCCGCTCATCGTGCCGGCAAGCTGTTTCCTCTGCTCCAGCAGGTCATAGCACTCGAGCAATTCTTCAATGCGTGGATTGCGTTCCTTCCGCGAATAGGCATAGATATCGGCAATAAACGCGAGGTTTTCCTGCACCGTCAGGTCGCCGTACAGCGAGAATTTTTGTGTCATATAGCCGATACGTTCTTTCAGCGCCCCGGCGTCTCCCGGCACGGAAATGCCGAGGACGTTCGCGTCACCGTCGGTCGGAGTTAACAGGCCACAAAGCATACGAATCGCCGTAGTTTTGCCCGAACCATTGGGCCCGAGAAAACCGTATATCTCCGCTCGCGGCACATCGAGGTCGAGATGGTCCACTGCAACCAATTCGCCAAACTGTTTCGTCAGGCCACGTGCCTGAACAGCAAACTGTCCCGAGTCGAATTGCTTCATTGGCGGGGTCGACTGATGAGCAGCTCTACCTCAACCGGTAGTCCGTCAGGCAGGCGTTGCACAGTACTTGTGATATCGATCTTGGCGGCAAATGTCAGTCGGCCACGATCACGTTCTGTCAGCGCGTAGTAGGGTGTGAATGCTGCCTCGCTGGACACCCAGCGAACTTCTCCGTCCAGCGCTTCGTCTATTCCGTCAACATAAACCAGCGCTTTTGTGCCCGGCACGACGGCCGCGCGTTGCGTCTCGAGAATAAAAACACGTGCATGCGGCTGTTGGCCTGGCAACAGGATGGCCACCGGCTGTCCGATTCCGGGTCGCTCGCCCTGTTCAATCAGCAGGGAGTCAACGACGCCGGCAACCGGTGCCGACGATGTGTGTCGTTGCAATTCGATCATTAGTGAAGCCAGCCTGGCGGCTGCCTGACTGACAGTTGCTTCCGCCTGGCTCAGCTCTTCAGTTGTTGTTCCAGTCAGCAGCTCTTCGAGGCGTGCATTCGCATTCTTGAGCTTAGCGTCGGCTGCGTCCCTCGCAGCGATCGTACGATCGAGCAATTCCGGCGCCGCAAGTTGTCTTTCGATAAGTCGTTTCGCACGTTCAAATTCTTTGGTACGAAATTCCAACGCGCGTTCCGCACCCTCAACATCTGCCTGTCTGGCGACAATCAGTTCGCGACGCGGGCCCCTGATCAACTCATCCAGGCGCGCCCTGGCCCCTTTCTCGACGGCCTGCGCCTCGACAATTCGCGCATCTATCTTGCTCGTATCCTGCCGGATCAACGACTGACCAGCTTCAACCGCCTGTCCTTCGACAACGTCGCGACCAATGACAGGTTCTGCAATTTCAGCCGTGATTTCGACTCGGTCCGACTCAAGCTGACCAACGATTCTCTGTTCGCCTTCCTGTTTGTCGCAAGCGGCAAGCACAGCAGTCATTAGCAGCAGCACGAGGTAACACACTGCGGATTTGTTGTTATTCATTGTGACTCACCCTGGGGACTCACCTTGAGCGCGCGCACCACCGTGTCAATGTGTGCATCTACATAATTGTCGACGTCCAGTTCCGCGTAGGAGTCGAACAATTGTCTAAAAATTATGGCGAAGAAAATCGGCGCCACCAGGAGCTGCGGATAATCTTCGAGCGCAGATTCGCGAAATTCGCCCGCGTCGATGCCGCGGCGAATCAGCCTGCGCAGTGCTGCGATACCGCGTGACACGACGTTTTCCCAATACCAGGCCATCAGGTCGGGATGCTTCGGTCCTTCAGCGATCATTAGCCTGACCAGGATGCGTGCCGGGGAGCGTGGCACGAATTTCGCAAATTCCCGGAATGGGCCACGCAGGAAGTCCTCGGCCGATAGCTCGGAGTCTGCAACATTCCTCGTTAGCTGATCGATTTGCGGTGAGACAAAACTGCGTATGACAGCCTTGAACAGGTCTTCCTTGGTCTTGAAATAAAGGTATAGCAAACCCTTGCTGACACCGGCTCGTTTTGCGACGTCATCGACGCGGGTGCCGGAGTATCCGTTATCCGCGAAAGCCTGCATTGCGGCTTCGGTTATTTCTGCAGGCCGATCTTCCTTGCGGCGCTGAAAGCGGGGTTCTGCCATCTGATTTCACCGTACTGACTGGATGGTCAGTTACTATACGTTAATGACCAGTGAGTCAGCAAGGAATATTTCGCGGCAAAAAGCCTGTAACCACGCGCTCTGGACGCCAATGACGTCACCAAATGGTTTCGGGAGATGGTAGTCTTCCGCGATGTTTACCTATATCGACCCAACTGTGCGTGAAAGACTGATTGCGCAGGGCAAGTTGCTTCGAATCGATTCGGACGGACAGCCGAGCGACGCAAATAGTGCGCCACAGTCGGGCGCCCGGGCAATCAGCATGCTCGGACCGATTCCGTTGCCGATCCGGCGCCACGGCAAGCACTATGCTGTGCAATGGTATGCCTGTGTTCGGCACACAGAGTTAAGCAAGGCCACCGAGCTTGCGGACAACTTGCGCGAAAGTGACGGACAGCGATCGTTTGCAATCCTTGCAGATTCGATGGCAGTCAATAGCGTTTTGTTGCTGGGAGATCCTGAGCGTTGGCAGGACCCGTTGGTGCGGGTTCATTCGAGTTGTCTTACCGGCGATGTATTTGGCTCCGAACGCTGTGAGTGCGGGCCACAATTTACCTCGGCATTGGAAAGAATTTCGTCAGACCCGGCCGGCGGCATGATTGTTTACATGTCGGGGCATGAGGGCAGGGGAATCGGACTCTGGGCAAAAGCGGCGACCTATCTGCTGCAGGACGGCGGCGAGAATACCTACGAGGCAAACCGCTCACTCGGCTTGCCGGACGACTCACGCGATTTCAGTGACGCAGGCTCGATACTGAAATTTTTTATGCGCGGTAAGTCGTTCAGACTGCTGACGAATAATCCCAAGAAAGTGAATGACCTCAACGCTTTGGGCCTGACTGGTATCACGCGCGTCAAACATGTAACCGGGGTCGCGGCCGCAAACAAAAACTACCTTGCTGCAAAACGGGATTGGGGCCATAAACTGGACGAGCAGGATATCCAGGAAAATTAGCCGCCGCCGCTACTGGCGCCACAGCCGCAGGTTTTGTGGCGCTTGCTCATAATCGGATCTGAATGGATTGATATCCAGCCCGCCGCGACGGTTATAGCGGGCGTACACAGTCAGTTTTTTCGTGGCACATTGATTCCTGATGTCGACAAAAATCCGTTCGACACAGTCTTCGTGAAAAGCATTGTAATTACGGTAAGAAACAATGTATTGCAGCAGTCGGGACCGGTCGATTTTCGGCCCCTCGTAGCGAATCAAAATACTGCCGGTATCCGGTTGACCAGTCACCGGGCAGTTACTCCTCAACAGGTGTGAGTGCAGTTCTTCGCTGGCGATAGAGCCGGCGTCGGACTGCAGCGCAGGAATCTCACCGTCATTCGCTGCTGCCTCGAATAGAGAATCATCTATACAAGTGCCTGGCAGCTGGTCGATATCACCTGAGGTCGCCGCAGAAATTTTCACCGTCACGGTGCACCCTGCGGCAGTGGTCAGGTCGCTGGCAATCAGTGTCGCAACCTCCCGGTCACTGGAATAGCGCGTATTAGCGAGTGAATTCAGATACAACTTCAATGACTTGGATTCGAGGAGATTTTCTGACTGGGCAGGAATCCTGATGACGGCAGTAGCGATCATGGGCTTGCCGGACGGATCCAGCCAACCGAGTTCCCAGGCATTCCACAGGTCTTCACCATGAAATGCCAGCGGGCCATTAACTGGCAGCGCGTCTCGTGATGCGGATCTCGCGATCGGAAACAATGCCCCGGGGGCATAGTCCTGAGGGTGGTCCAGCGATTTTCCTAGCGGATTTTCGTGCATGGAGTGCGAAAGATCATCTGTTTCCGGGGTATTCAGGTAGTGTAATATAACGCCCCTTTTTTTGTGTCTGGACCCTTCCCTTGTTGAAGCTACTTTCCAATGCCAGAGTCTTCGCTCCGGAGGACCTGGGTGTTCGTCATATCCTGATTGGCGGCGGCCGGATTCTCGGAATTAGTGACGATCCGACGTCGTTGTATGGCGCCGGCGTAACTGAGTACGACCTGCAAGGCCGCAGCCTGTTGCCTGGTTTTATTGACGGTCACGCGCATCTCACCGGCGGCGGCGGAGAATCCGGGTTCAAAACGCGGGTCCCGCCAGTGCCGCTGGGGCAATTTACGCGTGCTGGCGTAACTTCGGTAGTCGGGGTCCTCGGGACTGATGATACGACCCGCGACACGCGTGGCCTGCTTGCGCAAGCCCGGGGTTTGCGTGAAGAAGGTCTCGGCGCCTGGTGCCATACTGGCGGATATCATGTTCCACCGGTCACTCTGACCGGCAGCGTGCGCGATGACATCGTCTATCTGGACCCGGTCATCGGTGTTGGTGAGCTAGCGTTAAGCGATCACCGATCCAGCCAGCCAAGCCGGGATGAGCTGCTGCGTATAGCCAGTGACGCGCACGTCGCCGGCATGATTTCCGGCAAGGCAGGCATCGTGCATTTGCACCTTGGCGATGGTGAGCGAGGTCTCGACCTCGTGCGTCAGGCGTTGCAGTTGTCGGAGCTGCCTGCGCGAGTTTTCAATCCGACGCACATTAACCGCAGAAAAGCATTATTCGAAGAAGCTGTCGAACTGGCACGGGGCGGCAGCACGGTGGATATAACGGCCTATCCGGTTGCGAAAGATGAGGATGCCTGGTCAGCCGACGTTGCCCTGTTGAAATACCTGGATTCAGGCGCTCCCGCAGATAAAATTACCGTCAGCTCCGACGGCGGAGGATGCCTGCCTGTTTTCAACGAGCAGGGCGAGATGCTGCATATGGATGTTGGTTCTCCATCGAACCTGATGGCAACTCTAAGAACCTTGCTCGCCGGAGATGTGCCGATGGAGCGTGTACTACCGGCATTCACCAGCAATGTCGCCGATATTCTCCGGCTGCATGACAGAGGCCGAATTCGCACCGGCGCCGCGGCGGATTTCGTCGTGCTCGATGAAGCGCACGCAATCAGTGATGTAATGATTGCCGGGATCTGGCATGTACAAAATCAAATACAAATGATTTTCGGTCAATTCGAAAAAACGCAACAAGCAGACTGATAATTATGAGTCCATCAAATCACAACAATAACTCCGGGCGCGGCTACATCATTCCCATCGGTGGTGCTGAGGAAAAGTTGCACAACCCTGAGATTCTCGATCGCTTTGTCGATATCTGCGGTGGCAAGAAAGCGCGCATCGCAATTATTCCTACCGCATCCGAGCTTGAAGATACCGGGCGCAACTATGAAAAGTTGTTTCGTCGACTTGGCATTCAACATGCCAAAGTTCTGCAAATGCTGACGCGCGAAGACTGCCATGCAGACAATTTTATTGCCTACATCGGCAAGGCCGATGGCGTCTTTATGACGGGCGGCAACCAGTTGCGTCTGTCGACGACGCTGGGCGGCACACCGGTGGCGCAAATGATTCGGCGCCGCAATGCCGATGGAATGCACGTGGCAGGAACGTCCGCTGGCGCGGCCTTCATGCCGGAACATATGATCGCCGGCGGGGATGAAGGCAGTACGCCGAGTCCGACCATGGTGACAATGGCGCCGGGGTTGGGCCTGACCAACAATTTCATAATCGACCAGCATTTTCGGCAACGGGACAGGTTGGGACGACTGTTGACCGCGCTGGCCTACAATCCGTTTGCGGTAGGCATCGGCCTGGACGAGGACACAGCGGCTTTTATCAGGCCGGGCGATGATCTCGAGGTCGTTGGCAGTGGCGGAATTACTATTATCGACCCGACGAACTTGAGTTATTCGTCCATGGATCGCGCCAGGCGAGGTGATCCGGTCAGCCTGATCGACGTCAAATTGCATATACTGATAGCTGGTGGACGTTTCGACATAGAGTCCAGGACAGCGATTGCCGAACAAGCGAATTTAGAAGTCGTATAACAACAATAACGACGGAGCAGTACCCATGAAAATCCTTTCGACCAACGTTTACGTTGGTCCCAACATTTACGCTCATTTTCCGGTCATTCGCCACGTGCTTGAGCTCGGCGAACTGGAGCATTGGCCGACCGGCAAATTAGGCAAGGAATTTGTCGATCCACTGCTGGAGTACTTGCCCGGCTTGCATGAACACGGTTGTTCGTATCGCGAGCCCGGCGGATTTGTGCGCCGCTTGCGTGAAGGCGAAGGCACCTGGCTGGGCCACGTCATGGAGCACATAGCGATCGAATTGCAAAACGTGGCCGGCTCGCCGGTTACGTTCGGCCGAACGCGATCCATTGATGGTCAGGAAGGACAGTACAGTATGGTGTTTCAGTACATCGATTCAGAGGTCGGCCGGGAAGCCAGCCGCATGTCGCTAAAGCTGATTCACAGCCTTTTGCCGAAAAAATTGCAGCCGGAGGAAACGCCGGCAGACGACTGGGATTTTGCTGAGGAGCGCGATGATTTTATTCGTTATGCGCAACAGCGGGCATTCGGCCCCAGCACGGCATCGCTCGTGCACGCGGCGGAAGATCGCGGCATACCGTGGATCAGGCTTAACCGACAAAGCCTGGTGCAGTTTGGTCATGGCCGATATCAGCAACGCATCCAGGCGACGACGACTGGGCTAACCGGCAATATCGCCGTCGAGCTGGCCTCCGATAAGGAAGAGACCAATAGTATATTGCGCGACCTGGGCTTGCCGGTTCCGGCGCAACGACTTGTCCGGCGCGAGAGGGATGCTGTTCGTGCGGCGGAGCGCATTGGCTATCCTGTAGTACTGAAACCGCTCGCTGGAAATCATGGCCGCGGCGTATCGATTAATCTCAAAACTGCGGAAGAGGTTGTGGTCGCCTATGAGAAGGCGCGCGAGCACGGCCGCAATGTTGTTGTTGAGGCCTATATTGAGGGTCTTGATCACCGCCTGCTGGTTGTCAACGGGAGGCTGGTCGCCGCAGCAAAACGGATGCCCGGCCATGTGGTTGGCGACGGCAAAACTACAGTCGAAGCGCTCGTTGATATCGTTAATTCGGATCCACGTCGTGGCGTTGGTCATGAGAAGGTACTTACGCGTCTGGAATTCGATCATCAGGCCGAGCGGTTGTTGGCCAAACTCGGCTATGACCGCACGACGGTGCCGAAGAAAGGTGAGACGGTCTATCTCAGATCGACGGCGAATCTTTCTACTGGTGGTACGGCAATCGATGTCACTGACACCATCCATCCAGACAACCGTGAGATGGCAGAACGAACCATCAAGGCGATCGGTCTCGACATTGGCGGCGTCGATTTCCTGACGCGGGACATAACCGAGTCATACCGGGATGCTGGTGGAGGCATCTGTGAAGTCAATGCCGGGCCAGGCTTTCGTATGCACGTAGCACCCAGCGAAGGTACACCCCGTGATGTCGCCGGACCTGTGATCGATATGCTTTTTCCGCCGGAACAGCCTAGCCGCATTCCAATTGCTGCTGTAACAGGTACGAACGGCAAGACCACGACTTCAAGAATGCTTGCGCATATTCTGAAGATGAGCGGGTTGACCGTTGGTTTCACGTCTACAGACGGCGTCTATATTGATGGCCAGTTAAGTGTGCCTGGCGACATGACCGGTCCGGTGTCTTCCAGGATGATTCTTCGTGATCCTTCGGTTGACGCAGCAGTCATGGAGGTCGCGCGCGGCGGCATGCTACGTGGCGGACTTGGCTTCCAGGAATGTAACGTTGCCGCATGCCTGAACGTGTCTTCCGACCACCTGGGGCTGAATGGCATCAATACCCTTGAGCAACTTGCGGAAATCAAGCGCGTACCTATCGAAGTAGCGAAGGATGCGGCTGTTCTGAATGCGGACGATGTGCTTTGTCTGCAAATGGCAGACTACACAGAGGCGGAAACCGTTTGCTACGTGACCATGAACCATGGTCATGCGCTGGTTAAAAAACATATCCGTGCAGGAGGCCAGGCCTTTGTCCTCGAGGAAGGCATGAACGGCCACATGATTACGATTTATGACAATGAAGTGCATACGCCGCTACTTTGGACGCACCTCATTCCGGCGACCATTGAAGGTCGTGCGCTGCACAACGTGCAGAACGCGATGTTCGCTGCGGCACTGGCTTACAACATGGGCATCGGTCTTGAGGATATTCGCCACGGATTGAGAACGTTCGACGCGAGCTTTTTCCAGGCGCCAGGGCGCATGAATATTTACGACGAGCACCCGTTCAAAGTCATTCTCGACTATGCGCATAACCCTGCTGCCGTAACTGCGATGTGCAACCTGGTTGATCGATTTGAAGTCGAGGGTCGGCGCATTGTTGTACTGGCTGCGCCAGGCGACCGGCGCGACGAAGATATTCAGGAAATTGCCTCGATAGCGGCCAGTCATTTCGATCACTTTATTTGTCGCCGGGATGACAATCTTCGTGGACGTGGACCGGATGAAGTTGCCGTCATGCTAAAGAATAAACTACTAGAGTGTGGTGTCGATTCGAATTGCATCGAAGTCAGAGCGGATGAACAGGAGTCTACGAGTAAAGCTTTGCGAATGGCCTGCCCGGGAGATCTAATCCTGATTCTGGCGGACAACGTCAAACGCAGCTGGAAGCAAATCATCTATTTCAATTCTGAAGCGAA
>JBLHLN010000031.1:0-13113 GCA_047620565.1 Woeseiaceae bacterium | reverse complement strand
AGCCGCTTTGCGATTGCAAAACAATACAAGAAGCTTATGTCCACCAAACACATGAATGCCGCACCAGGCGATTTTGCCACCACGGTGCTAATGCCCGGTGATCCGTTGCGGGCGCAATATATTGCGGATACTTATTTCGACAATGCCAGGCGGGTCACAGATGTGCGCAATATGTGGGGCTTTACCGGCGAGTACAAAGGCATGCCAATTTCCGTCATGGCGCACGGTATGGGTATTCCTTCCGCATCAATTTATTGCACGGAGCTGATAACGGAATACGACGTGAAGCGTGTTATTCGTGTTGGCAGCTGCGGCACAACACATCCGGATGTCAAATTACGTGATGTGCTGATTGCCATGGGTGCGTCGACCGACTCGGGCGTAAATCGCATGAGATTTGGTGGTTATGATTTCGCCGCATTGGCCACGTTCTCGCTGGTCCGGAATGCCGTCGAGGCGGCCGAAGAAAACAATGTTCGTTATCACGTTGGCAACATTTTCTCGGCCGATCTTTTCTATACGCCGGATACAGACATGTTCGACACGCTGGCCAAATACAATGTGCTCGGCATCGAAATGGAAGCGGCAGGTATGTTTCCGATTGCGGCTGAGCATGGTGCCGAAGCGCTGGCGATCTGCACTGTTAGCGACGACATTCCGAGCGGTGCTGCTCTTTCAGCGGATGAGCGGGCGACGACGTTCGACGAAATGATTACGGTGGCGCTTGAGACAGTCTATAAGAGCGAAAATTTGTGAGCCTTTCGGCCGTAACATCGTCTGCACAGATACCCGATCTCAGTCGGGTGGCACTGGTTGACGAGGTTGGCGTTAGGGAGCGTGCGGCCAGGTTCCAGACTCGCAGCATCAAGAAGGAGTCCAAGGTTGAGGCGCTCAAGCTGATTCTGAGCATGATCGACCTGACCACCCTGGAAGGCCAGGACACGCCGGGCAAGGTGCAGCAGCTTTGCCAGAAAGCGATTCACTTGCATGACTCTATGCCAGGACTGCCGCGCGTGGCAGCGGTCTGCGTTTATCCGACGATGGTCGGCGTCGCCAAAAAAGCGCTTGGTGATCACGATATCAAAGTCGCTTCAGTCGCGACGGCGTTTCCAAGCGGTATGGCACCGCGGCAGATCAAGCTGGAAGAGACGCGCATAGCAGTTGAGGACGGCGCAGACGAAATTGATATGGTGATATCCCGCGGCGCGTTCTTGGGTGGCGAATACAATTACGTCTTTGACGAAATAGCTGCAATAAAGGAAGCCTGCGGCGATGCGCACCTGAAAGTAATTCTGGAAACCGGCGAGCTCGGCACGCTGGACAGGGTGCGTCGCGCCAGCGTACTCGCGATGCACGCCGGCGGAGATTTCATAAAGACGTCAACCGGAAAAATACAGCCGGCCGCAACGCTGCCGGTAACGTTGGTAATGTTACAGGCGATTCGCGATTTCTATTATGAAACTGGACGCATGGTGGGCATGAAGCCGGCGGGTGGAATTTCCACGGCCAAGCTGGCTGTTCATTATCTCGTGATGTTGCGCGAAACTTTGGGCAACGCGTGGATGACGAAAGAGTGGTATCGCTTCGGCGCAAGTTCACTCGCAAACGATGTATTGATGCAGTTGCGAAAGCAGGAAACCGGCATTTACCAGTCAGCCGATTATTTTTCAAAGGACTAGGGGCTTAGTCGCGTGAGTACAGAATCAAGCAAACTATCATTCGATGACGGCTGGCAATACGCACCAGCTCCGGAAAGCACCGATCACATCAATATTGATGATCAGTACGGCTTGTTTATCGGCGGCGAATTTGTGGAGCCGGCGGACGGCCGCTATTTTGAGACGATTAATCCGGCGACCGAGCAAACGCTGAGCAGCGTCGCAATGGCGTCAGAGGCCGACGTCGACCGGGCCGTTAAGGCTGCACGTAAGGCATACAACGGCGCCTGGTCGAAGATGAGTTCTGCAGACCGCGGCAAATACATATTTCGCATCGCGCGCATTCTGCAGGAGCGCGCCAGGGAATTCGCGACCATTGAATCGCTCGACGGTGGCAAACCGATTCGTGAATCGCGTGATATCGATGTGCCGTTGGCCGCAGCGCATTTTTTCTACTACGCAGGATGGGCGGACAAGCTGGAGTATGCATTTCCGGGGCGCAACCCGGTTCCACTGGGTGTCGCGGGGCAAATAATTCCGTGGAATTTCCCCTTGCTGATGGCTGCCTGGAAAATAGCGCCAGCAATCGCCTGCGGCAACACTGTGGTTCTGAAGCCCGCCGAGACGACGCCGTTAACAGCGATGAAACTGGCCGAAGTCATCCGCGATGCCGGTGTTCCTCCCGGCGTGGTGAATATCGTCACGGGGGCAGGCGCCACCGGTGCCGAGATAGTCAATCATGATGACATCGATAAAATTGCGTTTACCGGTTCGACGGATGTCGGTCGCCTGATCCAGCGAGAGATCGCCGGAACCGGGAAAAAATATACGCTTGAGCTGGGTGGCAAGGCGGCCAACATCATCTTCGCCGATGCGGCCATCGACCAGGCGGTAGAGGGCATCGTTAACGGCATCTTTTTCAACCAGGGCCATGTCTGTTGCGCAGGGTCGCGGTTGCTGGTGCAGGAATCGGTGGCGGATGAGGTTGTACAGAAACTCAAAGATCGCATGGAGACGCTGATTGTTGGCGATCCACTGGACAAAAATACCGATGTTGGCGCGATTAACTCGGCGTCACAGCTTGAAACTATCGAGTCGTACCTGCGCCTTGGTGAGGAAGAGGGCGCCGAGATGTATCAAAGCTCTTGTTCTGTTCCGGACCAGGGATACTGGTGCAGGCCGACGATATTTACCGGCGTTTCGCAGTCGAATCGCATCGTACAGGAAGAGATTTTCGGACCGGTGCTGGCCATCCAGACGTTTCGCACGCTGGAAGAAGGGCTGTCGAAAGCCAACAACACACCTTATGGACTGTCGGGTGGCGTCTGGACTGACAAGGGCGCCAAAATTTTTAAAATGACGCAGGGGATTCGTGCCGGCGTTATCTGGGCGAACACATTTAACAAGTTTGATCCGACCTCGCCTTTTGGTGGCTACAAGGAAAGCGGCGTTGGCAGGGAAGGCGGATTGCACGGTCTCGACGCTTACCTGAGATTGGAGGTGTAACGATGGCCGGATCAAATCAAAGAGTACCGGTCGCGAAAACCTACAAGATTTATATCGACGGTAAATTCCCTCGTACCGAATCCGGGCGGTTTTTTGCCCTGGAAAATTCATCGGCTGAAATTGTGGCAAATGTTTGTCGCGGCAGCCGCAAGGATTTTCGTAATGCGGTCGTTGCGGCGAGGAACGCCTTTGCAGGCTGGTCAACGACAAGTGCCTATTTGCGTGGACAAATCCTGTATCGAATTGCTGAAATGCTTGAGGGCAGAATCGATCAGTTTGTCAACGAGCTGGTCATCCAGGGCGTCGCAAAGCGTCGTGCGGTCAAAGAGGTCGAAGCGTCCATCGATCGGCTCATTTATTATGCCGGCTGGTCCGACAAGTATCAGCAAATATTCAGCGCCGTAAATCCTGTCAGTTCTTCGCACTTTAATTTTTCTGTCCTTGAACCGACGGGCGTTGTTTCCATGCTTGCGCCAGACGAGAGCGGACTCCTCGGTCTCGTTTCAAATATCGGCCCGGTAATTGTTGGCGGCAACACCTGCGTCGTGCTTGCTTCGGAACAGTTGCCATTGTGCGCCGTCAGCTTTGCAGAAGTTTTGCATGCGTCCGATGTGCCGGGTGGTGTGGTCAATATTCTGACCGGCTATCGTGATGAATTGACGGAATACTTTGCGTCGCACATGGACGTTAATGCTGTCGTGTATTGCGACGGCGACAGCGAGGTTGATAAGAATATCCAGTCACTGGCGGCAAATAATATCAAGCAGGTTATTTCAAGGGTGGGCACCGACTGGTCGAAAAAAGTGGAACAAAATCCATACCTGATCAGACAAACACAGGAAACAAAGACCACCTGGCATCCGATCGGAAGTTAACGCCGGCGGCCGCCTCTCCTCCCATCAAAGGAACAGATGGCCCACGCAATCAAATATGAATTGCAGGGCATACCTGACTGGCAGGTAAGCTCCGACAGACGGCTGAAAGTGACCATGTTGCTGGCGGCAGTGCTGGTAACAGCTGTGCTGAGTCTGTTCCGAATGCCGACGGCGGGTGAGCCGGCGCCGCTGGTGGAACTTGTGGTCAGAATGATCGAACAAGTTGCCGAGAGCCCGGCAGCTGTCGATGTGCAGGCAGAGTCAGAGCCGGATACTGAAAGTGTCTCCGCGCCTGTGCCGATCGAGGAGGCGCAAGCACCGCCGACAGCGCCTGCCGACGCCGGGCTATTGCGGTTTCGACCTGTTCCGGATGCTGCGGAGCTGAGCTTGCCAATCGAAATTCGGATCGTTGAAGACTGGCGCGAGTTCGGCAGGAAAATTGTGCAGGAATTTGTCGCAAGACTGCAGCCCCCACCCACGGTCAACCCTGTTTTTGACGAGAAACGTCGTGTGGCCGCCGTAAAATTCAGACCCTCCGAAGCTCCGGCAAGACTGGAGCCCTGGGACAAGGTCGAGAAAGACCAGATCGGGCGTACGATTTTGCAGCTGAGCAATGGTTGTTTTCAGGTCATAGACGATCCGAGTGCGGTGTACCGGGACGTGTTTGAGACCTACACCCAATTTGTCGTGCAATGCACTATCGGGTTCGGTAAACGCAAGGGGCAGGAGCTACCGTGGGTGGACGAGATTCGTCAACGTTATGCTTATTTGCGAAGACGAGAACAGCAGCGACGCGACCCAACCGCTTTTTAGCCAGTGTTTGATCGCTGCTGGTTCTAAGCGGTTCCGGCGCTTGAATCGTAACGCTCGAGCAGGCCCTTTTCGATCCTTGCACCGACCTGCTGGATAACTTCCGTTGCGCAATAAGTACCGAGTTTTGCGCATTCTGCCAGCGACATATTACTGGTGCGGCCAAACAGAAAACCGGCTGTGTAAGCATCGCCCGCGCCGGTCGTATCGACAATCTTCTCAACCGCGTCGGCGGGTTGGATGAGGCTTTCGCCGCGATGCATGATGACTGATCCCTTCTCCGAACGCGTCAAAGCAAAAAGATTGTCATAGTTTGCAAGTGCATTGACTGAACTGTCGAAATTGTCACACTGCAACAACGCATTGATCTCATCCTCGTCCGCGAGCACGATATCCACACCGTTTTTGACCGCGTCATGAAACGCGTCACGATGTCGTTCAACACAGAATGAGTCCGACAGGGAAAGCGCGACTTCACTGCCGGCAGTACCGGCGATGCGAATGGCTTCCGCTGCCAGTGCCGGACCTTCCGGAATATCCCAGACGTAGCCCTCGAGCAGAATCACTGCCGGCTGGCCGACGGTTTCGTTGCTAATGTCGGCGACGCTGAGTTCCGCGCAGGCGCCAAGATAGGTTTGCATGGTGCGCTGACCATCCGGCGAGATGAGCACATGACATCGGGCCGTGGGTGAGCCATCGGCCGCCGGCTCTGTCCGCACGTCTATGCCCAGTGAGCGCATATCATGAACAAAAATTTCACCGAGCTGGTCATCCCTGACTCTGCCGATGTACGCGGATGCACCACCGAGGTTGGCAAAACCAGCGACGGTATTTGCGACAGAACCACCGGACATTTCGGTGGCGGGCCCCATCATGGCGTAAATTTCATGTGCGCGATTTTCGTCGATCAAGGTCATTGATCCGAGCGGCGCACCGATTTTTTCAATAAAGTCGTCATCAATGTGCGCCAGCACGTCGACGATGGCGTTGCTGATGCCGACAAGTTTGGTAGGGTCGGTCATGTTTGGTCGCTCATTGGTTGCTCATCCTGACTAATTGCGCGGCATAGCCTACACGAATTACTGCTGCGTGGATTTCGATTTGGCACATAACGGTAAAATGACCTTGATTTTCTGCGCACATAGTGGCGATAGGCACGGCCGGACGGTATGGTCTACACCGACGGCGAGACAATCGGCAACGGTGATCATATGAGACGAGCAGCAAATTTTCTGATTCCGGTAACCTTGATTACGCTCTATTACGCGTTCTGGTTCGTGCTTTTTATTTTTGTGCTGGACGCCTGGCCGGAAATTCGCGAAATGATTCCGGTTGGTGGCATGGGTGATGTTGCGACGCGCAACGCTAACAGTTTCGAGCCCGTTTATTCCAGCGCTGAAGAAACGATTCTGGCGCCAGGCGGGCCGGCGCGACTGGCATTCGCCAGCCTGGGTGCGGCGATATTTATCATCCCTGTTTCCTGGGTATATTTTATTACCAGCCGCAACAAAGAGGTCAATCAGTCGTTTGTGCAGACGATCATTCTCATGCCTATTGTTGTTACCGGCATATCAACGATCGTGGTAAACAGCATTGCGCTGGCATTCAGCCTCGCCGGCATTGTTGCTGCGGTCCGCTTTCGCTTCACGCTGGATCAACCATCACACGCTATGTATATTTTCGTTGCCATAAGCATCGGTCTGGCCTCAGGTATTGGTGCGCTGGGAGTTACAGCTGTTATCTCAATGGCTTTCGTCTATGCGACGTTGATTATCTGGAAGCTCGAATACGGCAAGCTGATTTCCGGACCATTCTTTTCCATGCTGACAAGACGTGATAGCACCACCGACGACGAACTCTGAGTTATGACCAGGTGTTGGGCAGCGATGGCGTCGGCGTTGTTGCTGGCCGCTTGCAACGCACACACCGGCGCCAGTGCGGAAATTCAGGGCGGAGGCGACGAATCCTTTCAGCAGTGGAAGCTGCCGCACAGATTACGGGAAATATCCGGACTCGCGCTAACGGCGGACGAGCGGCTTCTTGCGATCACTGACGAGGAAGCGATCGTTTATGAGATTGACTACGAGAGCGGTGAGCTGGTTAAGGCTTTCGCCCTGGGCGATCCGACCCTGCGCGGCGATTTTGAGGGTATTGCAGTTGTGGGTGACGTCGTTTGGCTAATGACCAGTGACGGCGACCTGATTGCGACGGAGGAAGCGAAAAACGGAGAGCGCGTTTCATTTACCAGGTACGAAACCGGTTTGGGTCGCTACTGCGAGCTCGAAGGACTCGGGCAAGATGCGGAGCAACAAATGTTGTTCCTCGGCTGCAAGGAGATGAGAAAGAAGCGCGACGAGCTGAAGATTTTCCAGGTGTCGGTGGCGAGTATGCCGCCAGTCCAGACTGCCGCAGTTGCGTTATCGGAGCAGGCGCTGGCCGAAGAGGTCGGCAAGAAACACCTGCGGCCATCGGCGCTCGCGATTGATCCGGAGTCAGGAAACAGAATTTTGCTTGCTGCCAATCACCGTGCTTTGGTTATACTTTCACCCGAAGCAGTGCTCATTGACGCTATAATCCTGCCTGGACAGGGACGGCATAAGCAGGCGGAGGGTCTGGAAGTTACCCGTGATGGCAGGCTGCTGATTGCGGATGAAGGAGGAAATGGCCGGGGGAGACTGGCTGTTTACCGTTGGACCGGAAACGGGCTGGAGCCAGAATAAAAATAATGAATAACGGGACACCTATCAGCGGATCATCGGACCGCACTTTGCTATTCGTCCACGGGCGCGATTTCAAGCCTGCGGCGAATGAGTTGCTGGATATCTGTATTGCCTCGGTTAAGGCCGGTATCAAGCGTGACTACCCTGACTGTCTTGATAAATTTCTTGCTGTGGATAAGCAAATTGCCTACTACGGCGACCTCAGCAACGAGTTCCTGACCAGCCAGGGCCGTCGCTACGATGTTGAGCTTGATGTCGGCGACCGGCAAAATTTATTACATGCGCTTGCCGCAATAGACAAAAGAAAGAATTTCGGTGTGCATCGCTATGATCGGGTGCCGGGCAAGACAGCATTAGCTGAATTTGCAGCGGTTGTGGTTGCCCCGGTCCTTGACAAGCTCGGTATGTCAAAAGCGTTGATTGCAAAGGTCTGTGTTGATCTTGGGGAATATTGGAACGAACAAAACGACTTCGGCGATAAACTTCGTGATCGCGTAAGAGGCGCAATTGTTAGTGCACTGAAAAGCGATAAGCACGTCATGTTGATTACTCATGGAACCGGCTGCGTCATTGCCTACGATATTCTGTGGGAGTTATCGCATGAGGAAAAATATGCGGTAGAATTTTCCGGCCACAAGATAGATGCCTGGTTGACATTGGGCGCGCCGCTGGGCGATTCGATGATTCGTAGGCGACTGTTGGGCGCGAAAAACAAAGGCCTGGAAAAATACCCGAACAACGTTGTGTCCTGGTACAACGTGTCCGCCGAAGACGACTATTTGTGTCACGACAACACGCTGGCGGATGATTTTAAGGAAATGCTTAGCCGAAAAATGGTCAGCTTTATCAAGGATTACCGCATCTACAACCTTTCGGTTCGATATGGGAAATCAAATCCGCATAGTTCGATCGGCTACCTGATTCATCCGCGGGTAGCGCAGATCGTTGCTACGTGGCTGGATCAGAATCCCGCTGAATCCATTGCTATTAGCAATTCTTAACCTATGAGCACTTCTTAATAAAGTTCTTTTCGATTTTCTTCGGGTCGCCGATTATTTCGTAGAAGGCATCGATGTATTTCGTGGTGTTCTTCGTAGTTTTAGGATCAAGTCCAGGCAAATCGGCGATCAGTCCACGAATCTCGGCCTCCTTGTCGTGAAATAATGCGAATGTCTCTTCAAGATGCTGGTTATTGGCGCAGCGGCCACGATAGACGCGGGTGCGCACGCTGCGAATATTGAATTGCGGGTTTGGGTCCGCATAAGGCGCGTTGATCAGGCCGGAAAAATCGAAGTCGTACGGAATTGGCATATAGGATCCTGCCGCCACGGTGTACGGCACGATGTTGTGGCAGCAATCACTATTCTCAGGCCCACGGATCATCGAAAAGTCGGTGTTGCCGATCATGAATTCAAATATTGCGAGCAGGTTCGTTTGTCGGGCATCGAGTGCGCCATAGGAGATAGCCTCCAGCGCTTCGAGCGTTAGCCCGAGTCGGTTGCCGATATCGTCTTTGTCTTCTATTACAAAACCATAAGCCGTCATCTCGTCTTTCTTGCCGTCGGTGTCGACGTAGTTAATGTGCATCAGGCGCGCACCGAAACTCCGTTCAGTTAACGTGTGCAACATCCTGTATATGAGGTATTCCTGCAAGACCAGCTGTTCGTAACGGTCATTACCTAATTTGCAGTGGGTGACCAGCTTCAGCTTGTCCTCTCCGGCAAATTCCGTGCCCTTCACTTCGCCTTTCTTAAAGTTCAGGCGGATCGGCGGCAATACACAGGTTGATTTCTGTCGCCGAAATTTGCCACGCGTGCGAATCTTCAGGCTCAGCGTTTGTTCGCTGCCGTCGGCGCGCGTGTAGCTGAACGAGCCATCAAGATATTCTTCATCCGAACGCTCTCTTATCAGGGTTGTGAGGGGCGCCTCAATGCGCACGTCGAGAACATCGTGACTCTTGAATAGTGGGTTATCGCTGACATCTTCGCCGGCCGTTTGTGCCACCGAAAACGAGGAAAAAGCAAGGAACATCAGAATGCCCGCATTGGTCAAATACTTTAGGAGCCGGTTTTTCATGAGCGCGCCTTTTTTTATTGGTTGTTATTTGCTTATGGTCTGGCTGATTTCGGTATTTTAGCATGCAGTTTTTCGCTCGCCGAACGTTTACACTGTTCGCGGCAGGAAAATGGTCCGGGAGGCCCGCATGGTAAGGGTATGGCCAACATATCGGGGTGCAATAACGCATCGCTACAGGCGCAATTCGGCGTATTTGCTGGTGCTGCTGCTGTTGCTGTGGTCCGCTGTCGCAGGCGCCGGGCAATACCGCTGGACCGGTGTAGAGCGCGTTGTCGCCATCAGCGATCCACATGGCGCCTACGACGCGCTATTGCAGACGCTGGAAAACGCCGGGGTCATCGATGACAGCCAGCAATGGGCGGGCGGCAGGACTCACCTGGTCATAACTGGCGATTTGCTGGATCGCGGTGCAGATTCACGCAAGGTTATGGACCTGGTTATGACCCTTGAGTCGCAGGCACCGCAAAGTGGCGGCATGGTTCACCTGACGCTGGGAAATCACGAAGTGATGAATCTCATCGGGGATCTTCGCTACGTATCGGCTGGCGAATATGCGGCGTTTGCGGAAGAAGAATCGGCAGAGATGCGCCAGCGCTGGTTCAAGAAATTCAGCGCCAGCAATGAGTCGCTTGACGAAAGCGAATTGCATGCAGCGTTTGCTCGCGAACGGCCGGCAGGTTTTTATGCGCACCGCGAAGCATTTCGCAGTGACGGCTACTATGGCAATTGGCTTTTATCCAGGCCGGTTATGGTCGTCATCAATGACACCGCCTACGTTCACGGTGGTTTGTCGCCGTTAGTCGCAAATTACAACCTGAATGAACTCAATAGGGAATTGAAGTCGCAGGTGGTGGACTATGTGAAGCAGGTGGAGGTTCTCAACAACACCGGCTTTCTCGATCCTGCAGTCAACTCATACGATCACGCGGAGGTCGCGAAGGTCCTGGCAGCGGACAGGAGTCTCCCCGAAAGCATGCTTACTGCAGCTGACACGATTATTAAATTATCCGGAGCAAGCATTAATGGTGGCGATAGTCCGTTGTGGTATCGCGGTACAGTTGGCTGCAGCACACCACTTGAAGAGGAGACCTTGCAGGCAGCGCTGGACTCGATTGGAGCCACGCGGGTGGTTATTGGGCATACGCCAACACTGACGCGTGAGGTACTGCAAAAACACGACGGGCGGGTCATCGAAATCGACACAGGCATGCTGAATGCTGCATATCGTGGCACCGGCTTCGCGCTAATCATTGAGGACGATAAAATCTCGGTGATTAACGAACACAACAACGCTGCGGGAACGCCGGTGCACCATCCGCGCCGGGTTGGTATGCGGGAAGGCAATATCTCCGCGCAGTCGCTGGAGCAGATTTTGCTTAGTGGCGAAATTGTTTCCAGGAGCGAGGACGAATTCGGGCGCGAGAAAGTGTCGCTGGTCAGCGATGGCGTCACTATTGCGGCAATTTTCACTCCGAACCCCAGGAACCGGGAATTTTCGCCACCGCTTGCTGCTTATCGGCTGGATAGTCTGTTGGGACTGGACATGGTTCCGGTTACCGTGTCGAGGGAGATCGACGGCAAACGTGGCGCGCTGCAGTTTTTTCCCGCCAACACGCGCGATGAAGCCACGCGGGCTGCCAGTGGTCGCGGTTCAGATGCCTGGTGTTCGCTACCGAAGCAGTGGAACGCGATGTATGTATTTGATGTCCTGATCTACAACGAAGGACGTGGATCAAACGACATGTTGTATAGCCCGGACAATTGGCAACTGTTGTTGTCTGGTAATGCGAAAACGTTCGACAACAATGGCAAAAGGCCCAGGTACCTGAAAGAGGCGCCCCTGACGATCGATGCCGGGTGGTCTGCTGCGCTGGCTTCGCTTACGGACGAAAAACTTGCTGAACACCTGGGTGAGGTGCTCGACAAACGCCGCCTTGGCGCATTATCCAAGCGGCGCGATTTATTGCTGAAAGAAACGACCAATAATAATTAGCGATTGAACAACTAGTGATCAAACAAAGGGAGTGACATGGGGCGACTGACGACGCATGTGCTTGATACTGCCCGCGGCAAGCCCGGCAGCAGTATCAGGATCAGGTTGTTCTCGATGGCAAACGGACGCCATCTCGTTGCGACATCGGTAACGAACGACGACGGGCGTACGGACGAGCCGTTGCTGGACGAGGAAAAGTTTCGTGCCGGCACCTATGAAATAGAATTTTCAATCGGCGAGTATTTCGCCGCCGCAGATTTTGAGTTGGATAATCCGCCGTTTCTCGACGACGTGGTGATTCGTGTCTCAATTGCAGACAGCGGCCACTATCACGTGCCTCTGCTGGTCTCGCCGTGGAGTTACTCGACCTATCGCGGCAGCTGAAGTGAGTGCATCCAAATCCTCAAGTTCAAAACAGCGCAGCACAATTCGTTTTGTGCTCGACGGAGAGGTTGTCGAAATCGACGAAGTCGATCCGACCCGAACCGTTCTCCAGTACTTGCGCGAGGACCTGAAACGATGTGGAACCAAGGAAGGATGCGCTGAGGGCGATTGCGGGGCGTGTACGGTTGTGCTGGCCGAGACAGATAATGCCGGAAATCAACTGCGACAAAGGGCGATTAACTCCTGTATCCAGTTCCTGCCTACCCTGGATGGGAAAGAGCTAATTACAGTCGAGAGCCTTGCAGCGAAAAACGGCGAAATGCACCCGGTACAAAAGGCGATGGTCGATTGTCACGGATCGCAATGTGGTTTCTGTACACCGGGTTTCGTCATGTCGCTGTACGCGCTCTACGAAAACGAGAAAGCTCCGACGCGAAACGATATCGATAACGCGTTGGCCGGAAATCTTTGTCGCTGTACCGGTTACAAGCCAATCGTCGACGCGGCCGTGCAAATGTACGAGGAACCCGCAATTGGCAAATCGTTGGCAACAGATGCTGATCGATGCGCTGCACTACAGTCATTGCAGGCCAGTGACATGCTGGTGGTGTCCGCGGCCCAAAGAAAGTTTTTTGCACCTAAAAACGTGCAGGATCTCGCGCAAGCGTATACAGAAAACCCGACCGCGACTTTGCTCGCCGGTGGCACCGACGTTGGTTTATGGGTCACCAAACAGCACAGGGAGCTTGATGTCATTATTTATACTGGCGATGTTGTCGAGCTAAAGCACGTTGGCGAGAGTGATACACATATTGAGATTGGCGCCGCTGTTTCCCTGACTGATGCCATGCAGATAATCGTTAAGCACTACCCGACGCTTGAGGAATTGTTTGTGCGCTTCGCATCGCCTCCCATCCGCAACGCCGGCACGCTTGGCGGCAATGTCGCGAATGGTTCGCCTATTGGTGATTCGATGCCAGCCTTGCTGGTGCTGGATGCTTCATTACAAATTGGCTCCGCTGCCGGGACCCGTACAATAAGTCTGCAGGACTTCTATATTGGCTATCAGCAGACGGCTTTGCAGGACGGCG
>JBLHLN010000030.1:0-13185 GCA_047620565.1 Woeseiaceae bacterium | reverse complement strand
TCTCCATTTGCGCCTGTTTATCTGCCAATGAGTCTGAACATGGCTGTAGCGTTAGGCAACAAGGTGTCTCGCAATGCGATATTTTGCGGAAAAACACTGTAAAATCCCTGCAACGGGTCGCAAAGAACACGAATCTTCCATGAAGAATGAAACGACATCCGGCAGCAAAAACGCGAAATCCTCTACTGTCCACAGCGTTGTGGTCGCAGTTAAGTTGCTTGAGTACCTGGCCGAAAGCGGCAGGCCGCAGCGGGTTACGGATATTGCAGTATTCCTCGGGATGACAAAGGCAAGAGTGTCACGACACCTCAGTACTCTGTCAGACCTTGGCCTGGTTGCCCGCATGCCGGACAACAGCGGCTATCGTCTTGGTCCAATGTTATTCCGTCTTTCCAACGCTGCGCTCGATCAGTACGAAATTACCAATATTGCCTACCGCTACATGGTCATGTTGCGAAACCAGATTTCCGAATCGCTGCTGTTGGCGATTCCGGCAGGTGGCGATGCGATGGTCGTATCGACCGTCAGCAGCGGCAAACCGCTGGGCCCGCAGCTCGTGCGTGGCACTCGCTGGACGATTCCAATGTCGCCCACGGCAAGACTCATCCTTGCGTTTTCGCCGGAGCATGTGCGTGAACGTATTCTCGCGAGGCGTACCGAGCGGGACTCAGATCGTGAGCTGGATTTTGATCCCAATGATATGCGCACAAAGCTGGCCCGTATCAAACAGCAATTCTATGAGTTCGATCCGGACCCGCACGACGCCGGATTTGCAACATTATCGGCACCGGTTTTCGATCATTCAGAAAGATTGGAGGCGGCGCTGACTATTGTCATGAGCCGACGCCCGGGCATTTCGGATCACGAGGCCCGCTATCTGAAACCCCTGAAGGAATCGGCGCTGGAAATTTCGCGCGCTCTCGGTTCCGTTGACATGGCTAACGAGCTGGCAGCAACAATCAACTAAGACCCGCCTGTTACACCATGCTCAACAGCGACAGATTTCCGTTTGTAAAGTCTTATACTCAGCCGGCACCAGCATTCCTTAATTTTCGGGGCTAGAAAAAAGATAATGCGCTTTGTTTCATTTCAATCTGACAACGCAATCCGGCCAGGCGTCCTTGTCGACGAGAACTACGTGCTGGATTTTCGCCAGGCCGCAGAACTGTCGAGCGAAAAAACTCCGGTTTATCGTTCCGTGCTCGCTGTCATCGAAGCCGGCGACCGTGGTCTTGAAGCAATCGACGCATTGCTGTCGAATCCGCATGCGGAGTCGATACTTGAGCTGGAAAATCTCAGGCTTTTGGCGCCACTGCCATTGCCACAACAAATTCGCGATTTTGCAAATTACGAAAATCATTGCAAGCGCGCCATGGATGCATCCATGCGACTGCGCTCGCAAAAAGAAGACGACCCGCAAGCTGCGCTCGATCGTATGCGTAAGAGCGGTGCATATTCATTGCCGGATATCTGGTTCGAGATCCCGCTCTATTACAAGGGGAACCGCTTCGCGACCAATGGACATGACGGTGATGTCGAATGGCCGCCATTTGCGCAAAACCTCGACTACGAACTGGAGCTCGCGGCTGTCATTGGCAGCCAGGGCAAGGATATTTCTGCGGCCGACGCTCGTGGGCACATTTTCGGTTACACGATATTCAACGATTTTAGCGCACGCGATATCCAGGCTCGCTGGGAAGGCCAGTTTCGCATGGGGCCGGCGAAGGGAAAGGACTTCGATACCAGCAATTCGTTCGGGCCATGGATTGTCACCAAAGACGAGATTGCCGAGCCCTATGATCTCGCCATGTCGGTTCGTGTGAATGGCGAAGAACGGGGCCGCGGAAATTCGGCTGGCGCTCAGCATAGTTTCGAGCGCTGTATTGAACAGGTTAGCCGCTCCGAAACGATCTATCCGGGCGAGATTTTTGGTCTTGGCACAATCGAAAACGGCTGTGGCTTCGAGTCCTTAAGTTTTCTTGAGGAAAATGACGTGGTCGAACTGGAGATTGAGGGCATTGGCGTACTGAGAAACCGGGTCGTCAGGGCTGCAGCAACATGACAGAGATGACCGGTGGCGAAGCGGTAGTCGAATCGCTGATTGCTAATGACATCGATACTGTATTCGGTTTACCGGGTGCGCAACTCGACCCGATTTTTGTCGCACTACATGATCGCAAAGACCGCATAAAGCTGATTCACTCACGGCACGAGCAAGGCTGCGCTTACATGGCGTACGGCTACGCGGAGGTCAGCGGCAATATCGGCACATTGCTGGTTGTGCCGGGACCCGGGCTGTTAAACGCGGGCGCTGCAATTGTTACTGGTTATGCCTGCAATACACCGATGCTGTGCCTGGTCGGCCAGGGGCGTTCCCACCTGGTCGGAAAGCGGTTTGGCATTCTGCATGAGATCCCGGACCAGTTCGAAACAGCAAAAGGGCTGGTCAAATGGGCCGGGCAGGTCAGCGCGACAGCTGAGATTCCTGCTGACATGATCGCCGCCATTGAGCAGATCCGGCACCATCGACCGAGACCGGTTTATTTAGAGATTCCTTTTGACCTGGCAAAGGAATCCGCCGACATTGGCGACATTGGCGCTGCCGTCAAAACGCAGGTCACGCCGGAAATTGATGTGGACGCGGTGGAGGTCGCAGCAAAAATGCTTGCGAGCGCGAAGTGTCCGTTAATTATTGCTGGTGGCGGTGCGCTGATGGCAGGCGACTCCATCCTGGCGCTCGCCGGGCAACTCAATGCGCCTGTTGCTATGACGCAGAACGCCCTGGGTACGGTGGATTCGCGGCATGAACTTGCATTCACCCAGCTTGGCGCACATCACTGGTGGTCCAAAGCGGATGTCGTGCTGGCTATTGGCACAAGATTGTTCCCGGCAGGCGTTGCCTGGGGCAGGGATGACGAACAGACGATCATTAAAGTCGACATCGACGCAGAAGAGCTGCATCGACTGCCACCACCAATTCACGGGATTCACGGCGACGCAGCAGAAGTGTCGGCGGCGATAAGCAATTCGCTTGAAGGCCATATGAGCAAAGCGGCGCCGGACCGTAGCACGGAGTTTGCGGCGGTTCGGGCGGCCGTAGAAGAAGAACTTGAGCAGGTCGCGCCGCAACGGGAACTGCTAAAGATCATTCGCGAAGAGCTGGGCGAAGATGGCGTTCTTGTGTCTGACCTTACGCAATTGTATTTCGCCGCGCAGGACGTGTACGACGTTTACAAACCGCGCACTTATGTGCAGGCAAGCTATCAGGGCACGCTAGGTCACGCAGCGGCAACCTGCCTGGGTGCGCAGGTAGCGGCCGGTGATCGTCCGGTTATTGGACTCGCAGGCGACGGTGGTTTCATGTTCACCGTTCAGGAACTGGCAACGGCAGTGCAGTACAACATACCGGCGACATTCCTGGTCATGAACGACAGCGCTTTCGGTAATGTCAAAAGGATTCTTAAGGAAGACTACGGCGATCGGGTAATAGCCGCCAACCTGACCAATCCTGACTTCGTCAAGCTTGCCGAAAGTTTTGGTATGCCGGGACGTCGGGCGGCGACGCCGCAAGAACTCAGAACAGCACTTCAGGAATCAATTGCGGAGGCCGGACCGACTCTGGTCGAATATATGGCGCCGGAATTCCCATCACCATGGCCATTGCACTTCAGACAAAAAGTAAGAGGATAATATGCCAGTTATCGATGTACATACGCACATGCTGACCCGGGAATACCTGGAATTCCTGACATTGCATGGAGGCTCGAAGTACGAGACCAAGCCGACACCTGCCGGGCAGGAAAGCATTTATATGCACGGTGCGCCTTTTATGACATTGATGCCCGAAATGTGGGATTACGAGGCGCGCATCAAGGACATGGACAAGGCAGGCGTCGATCTTGCTATCGTGTCACTGACCTGCCCGAATGCCTTCTTCGGCGACGAAGAAATCAGCAAACAGGCCGCCACAATGGTCAACGATTCAATGGTTGAACAACAAAAAGCCAGGCCGGATCGAATCGCCTGGTTTGCATCTTTACCCTGGCAATATGCCGGCGCTGCAGTTGCAGAACTGGACCGTTGTCTGCAGGAAGGTGCTGTTGGCGTCATGGTAATCGCCAATATTGACGGCACAAACCTGACGGATCCCCGCTATGCAAGCGTATGGCAGGCAATCGACGACAAGGCATTGCCTGTACTTGTGCATCCGACCGCACCTCTTGGCACGCCTGACATGCAGCTGGATGAATATGGCCTGGTGCCACCTGTTGGCTTCATGATCGATACGACGCTGGCCATCTCGAGGATGATCCTCGACGGATTTTTTGATCGCTATCCGAACCTGAAGATTATTGCGTCGCACGGAGGCGCAACATTGCCGTACCTCGCAGGCCGGCTGGACCGTTGCCATGAAATGATTCCGGCCTGCGCCGAAAAAATAAGCGAGAAACCGAGTAGTTATCTGCGTCGCATATACTATGATTCAGTTGTATATGCGCAGGATGCATTGCAACTGTGTATCGATGTGGGCGGCTCAGACAACGTTCTGTTTGGTTCGGACTATCCGCACAACATTGGCGACATGAAAGGCTGCCTGTCGCGTGTAAACGCGCTCGACTCTTCGTTAGCAGCAAAAGTTCGCGACGGAAACGCGATGCGTATCTTCAATCTTTGACGGGTCAGAAAAATAATGGCGAAAATCGTTCTAGGCATCGGCTGTGCTCATACACCGCAGCTGCACACGCCGGCAGACAAGTGGGATATTCGTGCTGCCCGCGATACTCAGGATGGGGTGCCGCTGTGGTACAAGGGCGAGCGCATGAAATATGCCGAGCTTATTGAACATCGGAAAGCGCAGAATCTCGATGAGCAAACAGGAATGGCAACGCGTGAGGAACGCCTGACGAAATCCTACGCGGCAATCGACCAGCTCAGTGAATTATTCGCTGAGACCAGGCCGGACGTAGCAATTATTTTCGGCAACGATCAGGGTGAGATGTTTCTTGATGACATCAGGCCCGCTTTTACAATTATGGGATGTGCGGAATTCGAAAATCTGCCGCGAACAGCGGACCAGATTGATCGCCTGCCTCCCGGAATTCACCTGGCCGATGTCGGCCACCTCCCCGACAAGGGAACTTTGACTTTCCCGGGTCATCCGGAGCTGGCAACGTATCTCACAACATCGGCGATTGAGGCCGGGTTCGATATTTCCTACTCTGCTCGACAACATCGCGCCGACCCTGATCGAGCTCATTTGAGCGGTATGGCACACGCGTACGGTTTTATCTACAAGCAGATATTTCGCGACAACGTAACGCCGCACGTACCCATCGATACCAATACATTTTTCCCCCCCAATCAGCCAGCGGCCGCGCGTTGCTATGCGCTGGGCAAAACCATCGGCAAGGCAATTTCATCCTGGGACGAGGATCTGCGAGTAGCCCTGATTGCAACGGGTGGTCTGAGTCACTTTGTCGTCGACGAAGACTTTGACCGCGACATCATGAACGCGATGGAAAGTAATAATTTCAAATATTTGTTGAGCTTCCATGAGGGTTACTACCAGGCAGGCTCATCAGAGATCAAATCGTGGATCGCCATGGGTGGGGCGCTGCAGAAATCCGGCTTGCAGGGCAAGATCGTGGATTACCACGCGCTCTACCGCACGCCGGGCGGCACGGGAAGTTCTGCAGCATTCATGTACTGGCAATAGTTTGGAAATTGAAAACTAGTTGAATTCCTGTTCGCTAACGCCGGGATGAAATTGTAAATGGCATTCTTCGCAGGGCGGATACAGCACATCATTTGCGTTTAACAGGCTGTCGAGGTCTTTTGCGGCGGCCGCATCCCGCGCGTCGCTCGCGGCGCCGGCCAGGGTGTTCAAAAATGCCTGCCATGCTGGATTCGCTGCCCATTCCATGTCATTCGGTCCGCTACCCCCTTGACGGATGGCCTCGCTGGCATCCACCAAAGCAATCGCCGCCGCGGATAAAACCTGCCATTCGGCGTCGCTTTGCGGGTCCTCCACTGACCACAATGTGTTGCTGGCAGGCGTGATCACGTCAGTCATCACGTCGTTGACGCTTGCTGTTGGCCGCTTCTCAGGTTCGTTGTCCGGCCCCATGCAGGCGACACAAGCTGTCGTCAATACCAACAGTGCTGTGAGTTTATTTATGACATGACCTCCTTTAATGAAGTATCGCGATGCAACAGATGAAGCGAAATAGGGGATTTACGCAATACGGATCGCGCTATTGTGAGAAGTCACATTGAGACTAGAATGAGCATATGTTCGAAAGCCTCGAAAACACATCACTGGCCATCTGGGTAGGGGAGTCCCTGTGGGGGTATCCGCTCATGCTCGGCTCACATGCCATCGGGCTGGCGATAGTTGTCGGGCTGTTTTTGATGCTCGATCTGCGCATTATTGGCTTTAACAAAGGCGTGGCTTTCGATTCCTTCCTCCGCTTGTTTCGCCTTGCATGGATTGGGCTCGCGATTAACGCGACCTCCGGATTCGCATTATTTTCGTCGCAGGCAACGATCTTCATCGAGAGCGCGCCGTTTCTGATCAAGATTACGTGCATTTTGCTGGGCGTTGTCACAGCAGTTCTGATTCGGCGTCAGTTAACGGCCAACGCCGCAGCATGGGATGCGTCGGCCGAAAAGGCCACTGGTGTCATAAGGCCGCTGGCAATCGCTTCGATAGCATGCTGGATCGCCGCGATTTGCGCCGGTCGACTGATCGCTTACTTGTAGGTGTTGAGATGATTGATGCACTGGTTAGCATGATCGAAGGCAGCGCGATCAATAACATGATTCTTTCCAGCCAGTGGCTATGGCCCTCGCTGGAGATAGTGCATTTCATTGGACTGTCGCTGCTGCTCGGCTCGATGTTGGTGGTTGATTTGCGGCTGGCTGGATTGCTACGACAGATCGATATTCGCTCGATACACAGCATGTTGCCATGGGCGAGTCTCGGTTTTTTGCTTAACCTGGTTTCAGGCACGCTGTTTCTCCTCGGCGACCCGGCACGCTATGCAGTCAACATCGGCTTTCAGTTAAAAATGATCCTGGTATTGATCGCCGGACTAAACGCGATTTGGTTTATCTGGAAACTGAATCCACAGATTGTGGATTGGGAACCACATGCGGACACGCCCTCCGCGGCCAAGGCAGTGGCAATTGTTTCTCTTGGTGCGTGGTTCGGCGTGCTCCTGCTGGGCCGGCTTATTCCATACATCGGCAGCGGATAATGTACGCCTCGATCGGACACGAGCATGTCTGGTAACCCAGGTCGGAAGAAATCAGCGCTTAGCAGCAAAAACTTTCGCATATTCCTTTACGGCAACACGGTCTCCGTTCTCGGTATCTGGATACAGCGACTCGCGCTCGGCTGGCAGGCCTGGCAACTAAGCGAGTCGTCACTCGTGGTTGGCGTGGTGGCCGCCGGTCAGTTCCTGCCGTTTCTCCTGCTGACGCCTTTTTTCGGTGTTCTTGTCGATCGCATCAGGCCTCGATACGGCGCAATTGTCATGCATGTCATATTCATGTCGATTGCGCTGACACTTGGTGCGCTGACGATATTTGACAGGGTTTCGATAGAGCTGCTGGTACTTTTGTCGTTTTGCCATGGCGTTGCCAACAGCGCCTATTCGCCGTTTCGGCTTGCGCTGATTCCGGACCTTGTGCCGCAGGATCAGTTTCCGAGTGCCGTTGCGATTTCGGCCGTGATATTTAATACAACCCGATTCATCGGTCCAGGGATCGCAGGAGCGATCGTCACGTTTTATGGCCTGGGTTTCGCCTATTTTGCAAACAGTATTTCCTATCTGCCGGTAATCCTGTCGCTACTGGTTATCCGAACGCACCGTAAAAAACCGGAACCGTCTGCGAAGAAAAAATACTCGGAAGAGCTGATGGAAGGGCTCAGGTATACACGCGACCACCCGACCATACGTAAAGTTATACTGGTCGCTGGAGTCAGCACGTTTTTTGGGCGTGGCGTGCTTGAGTTGATGCCAGCCTTTGCCGCGTTGATATTTGCGGGCGGTAGCGCGGAGCTTGCAGCGTTAATGGCTGCCGCCGGTGCCGGTGCCATACTGACCAGCCTGATCTTCTCGTTTGCGTCGTTGCACTCTTATCTTGGTCAAACTGTTGTTGTCGGCGCGCTGGGAGTCGCGGCGTCGATGTTCCTGTTTGCCATGGCAGAAACGCTGGCCTTTGGCATTTTTGCGACTGCACTTCTCGGCGTGTTCTCCAGCATGGTCTCCATTGGTTCGCAATCCGAGGTGCAGATCAAGGTCGACGACCGGCTCCGCGGCAGGGTATTGAGTCTCTGGACACTGCTTCTTATCGGCGGTCCGGCCGTCGGCAGTATTGTGGCGGGTTGGCTGGCTGCGGAGTTTGGTTCGACCAATACACTGCTGTCATTTGCGATAGTCAGCCTCATACTCATCATCGCCGTTGTTATGCAAAAGTCGAACACTGTGCCATCCAGAGGCGCGCCTGAAACAGGTCATTAAGAAATGAAGCAACGCAGTTCCCTTTTTCCACGACTCCTGCCAATAGTTACGTTAATTGCAGGATTTGCGCTAGCTGCCGTTGCCTGGGCGCATGGCGTCGAAGAGCGGGATGCGGCATTCCTGGAACGAAATGCCGGACATGCGTTGCTGGCGTTTGCGTATCTCGGCGCCAAGCACATGATCACTGGCTACGATCATTTGCTGTACTTGTTAGGCGTTATTTTTTTCCTCTATCGGCCGAAAGACATTGCCTTGTACGTAACGCTTTTCGCATTCGGGCACAGCATTACCTTATTGGCAGGCGTGCTCGGCGGAATTGGCGTGAACGTCTATCTCGTCGACGCGATTATCGGTCTGTCGGTTGTTTACAAGGCATTTGAGAACCTCGACGGCTTTCGCAAATTCTTTGGTGTTTCGCCAAATCCCAAAGCAGCGGTGTTTCTTTTTGGCCTGGTGCATGGCTTCGGTCTCGCGACCAAATTGCAGGAACTGACACTATCTGCCGAAGGTTTGATCGCCAATATTATTGCCTTTAATGTTGGCGTTGAGATTGGGCAGCTACTGGCGCTGGTTGGTCTGTTGTTCGTCATAAACGCCTGGCGCGCGCTGGGCTCTTTCGATCGTCACGCCAGCGCTTTCAACTTTGCTTTGATGTTTGCGGGTTTTGCCCTGGCGATTTATCAACTGGCCGGTTACTTCGTCGCCTAATAGATTATTTATTGATAGGAGCGGCCCAGCTCCTCGATTTGGTCGTAGAAGCCATGGACTTCCAGCTTGATTTCAATTGGATTGTCTTCGATATTCAGCCAGTACCAGCCATGATTTCCGCCAAACGGCGCGACGAGTGAGCCGTTACTTTCGCTCTCTTCGCTTTCCTTGTAACGGATGTAGTACTGGTCCGGATAGCCTTCAGCGCCTTCGCCGGGATCTGCATGAAAATCGGTATATACAACGCCGGCATCCAGTTTCCAGCTGTAAACCAAAGCATCCCCCTGTCGCATGACTGCCTTGTATTCAACCTGTTCGCCGACATCAAGCGCGATCGTTAACGTGTCGGAACGAAACGTGGACTCCTGCGATCGTGAATACGGGTCTCCGAGTACCTCCGGTTCCCAATAATCGAACTCTTGCGGAATTCCGGGAAACGTACCCTGCACAATACGGGTTGCTGCATTGGGATCCTCATTCGCGGTTTCTTCGGTCTCTGCCAGGTCGAGCAGGCCCAGTTTGCTGCCAATACCGGTCGGGTCGACGCCGTATTCAGCAGGCAGGACGAACAGGACTGTGACGAGGAAGGCGATGACCAATGCTAGCAAGCCACCTTTCAGAAGAGTGTTTTTTGACGGTCCGGCTGTCGAATCATTGCTCATGGATTATCCGTTTAATTTGAAATAGACATTTGTCATCGTGATCCGATAATACTGGAGTGTCTCGCAGCATAGTTGGTTCGTTTCGCTATATGCAAACCAGCATTGCTTGTCGCGCCCGCGACGCTTAGCCTAGCAACACGATGATGAGTCAGGCCGAAAACGAGCGTTTCACCCAGGTTGGACCCGGAACGCCAATGGGTAACTTGCTAAGAAGTTACTGGCACCCGGTTGCCGGCAGCGCCGAAATGAACGGCGTCAAACTTAAACCACTGCGCATACTCGGTGAAGAACTGGTGCTTTATCGTGACGGTGACGGCAACCTCGGCCTGATAGACCGGCAGTGTTGTCATCGCCGCGCCGACCTTTCCTACGGCATAATCGAGTCCTGCGGTCTGCGTTGTAACTATCATGGCTGGCTTTTCGATCACGAAGGCCGCTGCCTCGAACAGCCATTCGAAGATATCGCCAATCCGCAGGCCAACTTCAAAGACAAAGTGCGCATAAAGGCGTACCCGGTGCGCTCGCATGCGGGCATGATATGGGCTTACCTGGGGCCGGACCCGGCGCCGTTGGTGCCCAACTGGGAACCGTTTAACTGGCAGAACGGTTTTCAGCAGATTGTGTTTGCAGAAGTGCCGTGTAACTGGTTCCAGTGCCAGGAAAACTCCTGTGATCCGATTCATTTCGAGTGGATGCATCGTAACTGGGCCAGCAGGCTCACGGATAAAGACAAGGAATACGGGCCGAAGCATCTCAAGGTGGAATTTGACGAAGTTGAGTTCGGTCATGTCTATCGCCGCGTTCGTGAAGATACCGACGAGCAGAACGAACACTGGACGGTGGGTGTGATGGCACTCTGGCCAAACGCATTTTTCGTCGGCGATCACATTGAATGGCGTGTACCCATTGATGACGAAAACACGCTAAGCGTTACCTGGGCATTTTCGCGAGTTCCGCAAGAGCAGGAGCCGTTTGCACAGGACGAGATACCGTGCTGGTACGGTCCCGTAAAAGATCCACAGACCGGACGGTGGATTACGAGCCATGTGATGAATCAGGATTTTGTTGCCTGGGTGGGGCAGGGCAGGATTGCCGATCGTACCCAGGAACATCTTGGCAAAAGTGACGGTGGCATTCTGAAAATGCGTCGGGCATTCAAGAAGGCCATGGACGTTGTTGCAGCCGGTGGTGAACCGATGGGCATAATTCGCGATGCAGAAAGAAACGCCTGCATCGAATTGCCGATAAAACACAAAGAAGCATTTACCGAATCACAGACCCGCGAGCAAATTCTCGCGTCGGCAAAAAAGCTCGGTTATCGTGCCTTGTGGCCAGAATATTTATTCCAGGCCGGTATGCCTGATGACATAAAAAAGGCTTACCAGGAAGCGATTGGCCACGTCGAGTAAAAATTCACGGCGTTGATCGCCGGGAAGTCGCCGTGAAACGTATCGCTGACTGCAACAAAGTATCGGGCAGTCGGGCGAATTCGGGTAAGCTCAGTCAGAGCCACTGGCAATCGATTCATGGGAACTAAAGACACTGTCTTCATTGATGAATTTCGCCGCAACTGGAAAATCCTTGCGGTGGCATTTGTTTGTTTCTTGTTCGCCTTCAGCGCACCTGCGTTCTCGCTGCCATTCCTGTATCGATCGATCATGGAAGAATTCGGCTGGTCTCGCGAACAGGTGACTTTGCTGGCCTCGGCAAAATACGCGACAGGCGCCATATTTTCGATTCTGATTGGCCGCTTCATTGACGTCATTGGCATACGTAATGTGCTCATTTCTGTCTCCACGCTTGGGGCGCTTGCCATGCTGAGTTTTCTCTGGACGCCTAACCTGACAATTTATTATTTGTCAGGCGTTCTTCTCGGTATCGCAAGTCCCGGCACGATTGTGGCGATCAAGGTGCTAATTTCACGAACGTTTCATGCATCGCAGGGGACAGCAATGGGCGTCGCGATGCTCGGAACAGCGCTTGGTTCTGTGATAGTGCCGATTGCCATCACTTTCCTGATCGCGAAATTCGGCTGGCGCTACGCCATTGCCATGATGAGCCTGGGCATCTGGCTTATCGCGCTGCCAATAATGATTTTTTATCTCACCGACAAATCGTTCGAGAAAGCCGAAGATGCGGGCAACGACGCGGCCCCGGACTCTGTGGCGATGAGCTGGGCTCCGGTCCGTGAGCTGATGAAACAGCGCCAGTTTTGGCTGATCGCAGTTGCGGTCATGCTCGCTGCATTTGTTGACCAGGCATTTACTCAACACCAGGTACTCTACCTTGAAGTTGACCTGGGCATGTCCGCCGCCGTCGTAGCCGGTGGCATTAGCGCAATTGGCATCGTAGGCTTTGTCGGGCGGATTTTCGTCGGTGGCATATTTGACAAGTGGTCGTCAAAAGGCGTTTCACTGATGTACCTGGTGCTTGCCGCTTCCTGTTTGCTGGCATTGGCGGCGTTCAATCCGTACATTTTTGCCGCCTTCATTGTCTTCCGCGCAGTGGGGCACGCGGCTGTCATGCTGGATACCACGGTTTTGGCAAAGCATACCTTCGGTCTCGCAAATATTGGCATCTTGCTAGGCATTTACACAGCCGCCGTCAATATTGGTTTCATGTTGGGACCGTGGTTCCTCGGCAGAATGTTCGCGGTCACGGGATCGTACGTTATGCCATTCATAATTTGTTGTGGTCTGGCCTTATTTGCGGCCGCCGTGCTTATCCCGGTTAAGCCAAGTTACTGGATTGAGATGCGGGCAAAACAAAAGAAAGGCGATGGGTTACCTGCGACACCATAATTCGGCGCGATCATTCGCGTACCTTCTTGGGTTGTTATTTTGCTGCGCCGCTTGTGCACCATCTGCAGACGAGCCCGCTGAATCTGCGACTGAAGCTCAGGTCGAGGACCCGCTAGCCGTTACCGCGCCGTCCGGCGTGCCTGTCGCGATGACTGGATTGTGGCAAAGATCCGCGGGGACATTGTCAGCAACTTTATTGACCGACTATGCGTTGGCAGAATCGCAAAAAACCAACGTGTTCGACGACCCCAATGTTGAATGTCGTGGATATTCCATACCGCGCTCGAGTTCATCCGGGTTTGGCGTGACCAGGATCGACGTCGGCGACGACCACATAATGATCAGATATGAGGCCAACGCCGGCACCCGTAAAGTATTTCTGGATTCCGCAACGCCCTCAGAAAACAGTGGCATCAACGGCGTTTCCACCGGGTCTTTTTCCCGCGGCGCGGTGTCTGTCATCAGCCGTGATTTCGGCGCCGAAGG
>JBLHLN010000029.1:0-13476 GCA_047620565.1 Woeseiaceae bacterium | reverse complement strand
CAGCGCAGCGAGCCATGAGCATAAGGCAGCTCGCCGTGATTGTAGTCGGTGCGAAAATAAAAGGATTCGCGGCTAAAGCCGCTCCCACGAAACAGGGGCCGCTCCCACAGACTAGGGTCCCACCCAATAGTCAATGTGATGTCGGAATTTTGTCCGCATAACGGCCGTAACCGATGTCTTCGTCAAAAACGGCGACGCCATTGTCATTCGCATACTGATCCCAGTCGCCGATCAGTTCATCGAGAACAGCTGAGAAGTCATCGGCGAGGTTGGTTGTTTCAGTCGGATCCGTTTTGAGGTTGAAAAGCTCCCACTCACCTGATCCCTCAGGTGGGTAGATCCTGACCGCTTTCCATTCGTCCTTGATCAGCGCACGGCTGCCGTAAACTTCCCAGCCGAGCGCTTCATTGGCGTGGATCGACTTTGACTTACCTTGCAAGAATGGAAGGGCGGATTTGCCTGAGATCGACAGCACCGATTTTCCTTTATAGGTTTCCACCGGCGGCGTAACGCCGGCAATGTCGAGAATAGTGGGTGCGATGTCCCGAATCACCATCAACCCGTCCGACACTTTAGGCGAGAAACGACCTTTGCTGCTGGCAATAATCGCGGGAGTGCGAATTCCGCCGCCTGTCGTGTAGGATTTGTAGATTCGAAATGGCGTGACATTGGCCTGCGCCCATCCAGCGCCCACCCATACGTACGAGTCAACGCGACCCATATTCTCAAGACTGTTGTTGAAGCGTTCCGGGATCCATTTGTCATTACCGATAATTTTCTGGACGGCATTACCTTCCGAGCCATTGTCCGACAGGAAAATTACAATCGTTTCGCGATCAGGGTAACGCTCTCGCATGTTGTCTAGAAAGCGGCCGATGTGATAATCCATGTTTTCGATCATCGCCGCATATATTTCCATGCGCCTGGTTTCGATTTTCCGTTGCATCGGTGCAAGGCTGTCCCAGTCCCCGACCGCACGGTTTTGCGCTGGTAATTGAGTGTGATTTGGAATCACGCCCAGCTCTTTTTGTTTGGCAAAACGGGACTCGCGAAGCGCTTGCCAGCCGCCATCGTACGCGCCGGCATACTTGTCTATCCAGTCGTCAGGTACCTGCAGCGGCCAGTGCGCTGCAGTGAATGACAGGTACGCCATAATCGGATTGTCGTCATCAACAGCATTTACATACTCGATCAGTTTGTCCGTGTACGACTTTGACGAGTAGAAGTCGTCGGGCAACGATTCGATTTCATTCTCATCTTCGAAGTAGTGGGCCTTCGCGGTTGCCTTAAAAGTACCTGTTGCATCAGAGAAATGACTGGCGCCACCGCCGGCCAGGACCCAGGATTTCTCAAACCCCCTGTCGACTGGCATTTTTCCGGGGCCTCTGCCGGGATCCCATTTGCCGGTCATAAAAGTGTGATAACCGGCATCCTGCAACAGCCTGGGAAACGTTACCACGTTGTCATTCAGGTAACCCTCGTAGCCGGGCAGCCCGCGTAGTTGTGGCAGGCGCATAAGGCCGGCTACGTTTGCGCCTGCGCCGACGCGGTGATGATCGATGCCGGTCAGCAACATTGCGCGCGAAGGACCGCAGGTTGGGGCAGCATGAAAATTGCTTAACAGGATTCCCTCGTTGGCCAACATGTCGATATTTGGCGTCCTGATCTCTCCGCCATATGCGCCGATGTCGGAGTAACCGACATCGTCGGCGACGATCAGCACGATGTTGGGGCGGTTGTCAGCAAGCACTACCGTTGTGAACAGCGGCAGCAAGCAGTAGTACGCCAGTCGTAGCAGTTGATTCATTCTGCAGGCCCTTGGTTCGCCATATCGTATCCTGCAACAACAGCAGAGCACGTAGCAGGCAGTATTTTCTTTGTTCGACGGGGTCCGATAGTATCAGGCAAATAATAAGAATAAGGAATCGCCGGACATGCCACAAATATCGCCTGTCGCAAACGTCACGAGTATTGCGGTGTGAAAAATATTTTCGCACGTTTGGGTCCCGGTATGATGGTTGCCGCTGTGGGTGTCGGTGTGTCACACCTCGTACAGTCCACGCGCGCCGGCGCCGAATTCGGCTTGTCACTCGTGTTGCTTATCACGGTAATCGTTCTACTGAAGTATCCTGCGTTTCGCTTCGGCGTCGACTATGCCTGCGCTACGGGCCGCAGTCTTGTCACAGGCTATGCGAAAATTAGCAAAGTGGCGCTGGCCTGGCTTGGCGCTGCATTTATCGTCGACACATTTATCGCACCTGCCGCAGTATCCCTGGTAACGGCGGGACTCGTCATTAGCATATTTGATCTCGATGTTTCCGCGCCACGGGTAGCCGTGGGATTGACGATTCTTACTGCAATAGTTCTTCTAAACGGGCATTACGCGAAAGCGGAAAAAATCGTCAAGGTTCTGGTCATCGCGTTTTCTGCGCTAACCCTGGTAGCAACCCTATTTGCACTGCCACTTTTAGGTAGCGACAATCGTCCGGTTTTCGCGGTCTTGCAGCCGGATCTCTCGATGCTGATTTTTGTCATCGCGGTCACCGGGTGGATGCCAATGCCATTGAGTGGCGCTATTTTCCATTCGCTCTGGATATGCGAAAGACAACGCGGCGGTGACACTGGTTTCGATCGTGTGAAGGCGCTGTTCGACCTGAAGGTCGGCTACGGTCTGACCCTGGTCCTGGCAATCTGTTTCGTGATAATGGGCACCGCAGTACTTTTCGAAACCGATCGCGTCGCACCAGCCAGCCCAGGCGCGTTTGCCGCCGAACTGCTATCGATATTTACAACGGTATTTGGCAACTGGATGTATCCAATCATCGCGATTGCGGCCCTTGCAGTGATGTGGTCAACGCTTGTCGCATTAATGGATGCCGCACCACGGGTCGTAGACAGGCTGTGTAGTCTGGCCGCGAATCGGCCGGACAATGCCGAGAAACGGTACACGCTTTTTCTTGCGATCCAGGTAATCGGCGTTACGGCGATATTGCTGTTCCTGATTGGCGGTTTCGTTGCGTTTATCGATTTCGCGACCAGCATGGGATTCCTGGCGGCACCGGCAATCGCGTATTACAACTATCGTGCAATTACGAGTCCGGATATTCCCGAGGAATACAGGCCGAATACAAAACTTGTCGCGTGGAGTTGGATTAGCGTAGTTTCGCTGACTGCTTTCGCACTTTCCTATTTTGTAATGAGAGTTATCTAAATGGCAGCTAGTGAAAAAATGACCGGTGGCGAAGCCATAGTTCGCGCCGCCGTCGCAAACGGAATTGACACAATATTCGGCCTGCCCGGTGCACAGATTTATCCGTTGTTTGATGCGATTCACCAGGCGCCGGAAGTTAAGGCAATAATCAGCCGTCATGAACAGGGTGCCGCCTACATGGCATTTGGTTATGCGTCGGCGACCGGCAAACCCGGTGCGTTTGCCGTTGTTCCGGGACCGGGTGTGTTGAATGCAACTGCGGCGTTATGCACTGCGGCTGGCTGCAACAAGCCGGTGCTGTGCCTGACCGGCCAGGTCCCGTCCGGGTTTCTCGGCGTCGGGCGTGGGCATCTGCACGAGTTGTCGGACCAGAAGGGAACCCTGGCATCAATTATCAAGTGGGCCGACCGCATAGATGATTCGAGCAAAACTTCTGCCCATATCAACGAGGCATTTCGGCAAATGCTGAGCGGGCGGCCCGGACCCGCGTCGGTGGAAATGTGCTGGGACACGATGGCCAAACCCGCGGACATTGAAATTTTGCCGGGTAACCAGCGGGTCGACTTGCCGACCATCGACGACGACGCCATCGACGACGCAGCTGCACTTGTATCCGGGGCGAAAAATATCATGATCATGTGCGGCAATGGCGCGCAGCACGCGAGCGAAGAGGTCAGAGAGCTCGCGCAAATGCTGGGTGCGTCCGTCACCGCATTTCGTAGCGGCCGCGGGGTCGTCAGCGAAGACAGCGCGTGGGGAGTTTCGTCGGCAGCCGCACAACTCTTGTGGGACGAGACGGACCTGCTTATAGGCATCGGCTCACGGGTCGAAATGCAATACATGCGCTGGCTGTCGATGGGAGAATATTTTGATAGACCACCTGCCGACGGACCAAAACTGATTCGCATTGACGTCGATCCTGAAGAGATGGTGCGCCTGAAACCAGACGTTGCTGTCGTCGCTGATTCCGCAGCCGGGACGCGTGCGCTTATCGAAAAAGTTTCACAGCGCGGCTTCAATACGGGTGATCTTGAACGAATTGCATCTGCGAAAGCGACAGCACGCGGCAACATTGTCGAGATTCAGCCGCAGCTCGACTACCTGGACACAATTCGGCAAGTATTGCCGCGGGATGGCATTTTCGTCGAGGAACTATGCCAGGTCGGCTTTGCGTCCTATTTTGGGTTTGATGTTTACGAACCACGGACTTTCATAACGCCAGGATTTCAGGGGACACTCGGCTTCGGTTTTCCAACAGCGATCGGTGTCAAAGCGGGCATGCCGGACAAGGCTGTGGTTTCAATAACCGGTGACGGCGGTTTCATGTTTGGCATGCCGGAGCTGGCCAGCGCAGTACAACAGAATATCGGCCTGGTAACGGTTGTATTTAATAACAGTGCGTTTGGCAATGTTCGTCGTGATCAACAGGAACGCTTCAATTCACACCTGATTGGCGCTGACCTCGAGAATCCGGACTTCGTGAAACTGGCGGAATCGTTCGGTGCTGCAGGCTACCGTGTGAATTCGCCGGCAGAATTGCAGCCAGTTCTGGAGAAGGCAATCGATGACGATAAGCCGGCGATTATAGATGTCATTGTGGAACGTGGCTCAGAAGCGAGCCCGTGGAAATATATCCACAAATTTTGAGGCTATTCGCAGCTCATTCGTTCTTGTGATTTCGTTCAGCAATAGCGCGAGGTTTAATCGCAACTTTGTCTTTCTTGTGATTCCGTTCGACTAGAGTGCAGGTGTTATTCGCAGCTCATCCGTTCTTGTTCCCACCACCTCGATAGCGCTGCGTTGTAGTCGTTAACGTAGTCGTTGCCATCGGCAAGTGTCGACTGCAGCTCAGATTGTTGCGTGCCGTTTAGCCGGTCAATATCCAGTTCCATCGTAAAGTCGGCGCGCTGCGTATGACATTCCAGCAGTTCGGTAACTCCGGGAAATTCCAGTGTTCCGTCCTGTCGCAGACCAATTAGTCTTGCCTGGTCACGGCTGATTTCAAATGCCGCCCGTGCAATATGATCGTCCTCATCTATCCACAGTGCCACTTGTTCTGCGTTTGGCAGGCCTGCGTCAATTTCATTCAGATACTGACTGATGTTCTGTGGATTCATCACAAACTTGTCGAGCCGCAGCAGATCCTTTGGCCAGATGTAATTGCCACGACGCATCATGACGACTGTGCCATCGGGGTAGTGCAACTGGTGTCCGCGAAGGGTTCGGGCCTTGAATTTATCCGGCCAGCCAACGACAGTGATCGTATCGCCTCGCTTAATCGCCTTTAATTCATCGGCAAAGCCCAATTGGGCTGCGTCACGCGGATCTTCAGTCGATAACACCCATTTCTCGATCTCGCCAGCTTCGTTGCTGACGTCAATGCGATAAATACTGTGCGGATAACCGAAACGCGCCGCAGTCACAGTGCCGGTGATCTTAACGGTAACCTTGCCGTCGTAATTCAGCACGGAGTGGTGCGCGCTGGCGGTTGCGGCGACCATTATGCCAATCAGACCGAAGACTGCTCGCGACCACAGGCCGCGGTGAAATCGCTGGGTTATTCCGGGCATTTGACGTTCTCCTTGTGAGATATACCGCCTTCGTCATGGCGCCTGTTCTGTAAGACCCGTCTTCTGTAAGACCCGGTGGGAAGCCATTGTATTACGAGATTCTCAGTGTGATATCAGATTGGCAAAATCGCCACTCATAATTTCGTCAATACCTGACCCCTCGTGGACGAGGAACAACGCCGAAATAGCGTTCCGTTCAGCGAATCGCGGACCATCTACCGGTCCCATCACCAACATTGCAGTGGCCAGAGCGTCCGCCCGTGCGGCCTGTCCTGCGACGACGGATACTGACGCCAATTGATGCCGCACCGGGCGACCAGTGCGCGGATCAATCGTATGTGAATAACGATCGTTCCCGAAGTCAAAGAAATTTCGATAGTCGCCGGACGTCGCGATGGCCATATCGGTTATATTGATAATCGTCTGCACGGATCGATTGTTGTCGGCCGGTTCCTCAATAGCGATACGCCAGCTGTCGCCGCTACTGTTGTGACCCTGGGCGCGAACCTCGCCACCAATTTCCACCAGGTAATTATCAAATTTGTTCTGTTCCAATAATTCAGCAAGCCTGTCGACAGCGAAGCCCTTGGCATACGCAGACAGGTCGACGTACAAATTCGCATCGGACTTGCGCAGCAACGAGTTGACACAATCAGAATCCAGTTTTCCGTAACCAGTGCGTTTGAGCGCGTCTTGCAGGTCAGATTCCGCTGGTGGTTCCTGGATGACGCCGTCAGGACCGAAGCCCCAGAGATTGACGAGCGGGCCTATCGTAATATCGAACGCGCCGTTAGTCAGTTCTGCGAGCTGCAAAGATTGTTCAATCGCCACGCACAATTCCACGGAAACTGTCTGCCAGTCGTCCGAGACAGACGCGTTAAAAAGCGACAATTCCGAACCGGGAATATAGGTCGACATCGAATTTTCAATTCGCGACAAAGCCTGGATTATTTCGTCCTCGAGCCCAAATGATGCAGCCTCGTCTGACGGTATTACGACACTGACGCTGAAAGTAGTGCCCATCGTTGAACCAGATTGCTCAAGCTGCAACAACGCCTCAGGCGCTTTGCTGCAAGCACCAGGAAAAAGTGCAAAAAGTACCAACAAGCGAATCAGACCGTTGGTCATAACGGTGCCTGAGCTAACTGCGATTAAAGTGATCTTGCAGCACCTGCGCAACGCAACAAGTGAGTCTCTTGCCAGTCTCGATGTGCAAAAATTCATTCGGCCCGTGCGCGTTAGAATGTGGTCCAAGCAAGCCGGTGACGAGGAACTGCGCCTGGGGAAACTTCTCGCCCAGCATGCCCATAAATGGAATCGTGCCGCCCGTACCCATGTAAACAGAGGGTTTGCCGAAATAATCCTGTGACGCTTTTTCCATAGATGCCTCGAGCCAGTCGACAACAGGCGGCGCATTCCATCCGGCCATCGTCACGCCCACATCGAATGATACTTTCGCAAGTGCTGGCGGATTCTTTTCGAGCGCAGCTTTGACGGCCTGCGCCGCTTTGTCCGGATCAGCGGTTGGCGGAATACGGAAGGAAAGTTTTAGCGATGTTGAGGGCAGCAAGGTATTGCCGGCAGTGGCCATGGGCGGCATGCCGTCCGATCCGACGACTGCAAGCGCCGGCCGCCAGTTGTTGTTCAGCAGAAGTTCGTAAATGGATTCGGTCGGTTGTGGATTGTCATCAGCCCAGGGAAACTTGCTGTAAACGGAGTCATTCAGTACTGCAGCGGTTGCTCGTGCCTGTTCCTGCCTTTGCCCGGGAATCTCGACTTGCAACTCGTCAAGTGTAATCCGGCCCGTATTTTCGTCTTCGAGCCGGCCGATCACCTGCCGCAGTATGCGAAATGGCGACGGCACAATGCCGCCTGCAGCGCCCGAGTGCACGCCCTCAGTCAGGACATCGGCACGCAGGGTCCCGGTCAGGTTGCCGCGCAACGACGTGGTACACCATAGCTGATCGTAATTGCCACATTCGGCGTCGAGGCAGACGACGAGGCTTGGCGCGCCGAGCCGCTCGCCGAGGTGATCAATATAAAATGGCAGATCAAAGCTGCCGCTTTCTTCGCAACCTTCGATCAATATGACGCAATGAGCGTGCGGAATGCCCTGTTCCTGCAATGCCCTGATTGCGGTCAGCGAGCCGAACACAGCATAACCGTCGTCCGCTCCGCCGCGGCCGTAGAGTTTTCCGTCTCTTATGACCGGTATCCAGGGATCCAGGTCGTCGTCCCAGCCAACGAATTCCGGTTGCTTGTCATAGTGACCGTAGAGCAGCACAACATCGTCAGATTTCTGCGTGTTTCCTGGTATATCGATGAACAGTACAGGTGTTCGACCGGCCAGGCGCACGACCTCGATCTGCATTCCTTCAATTGGCTGATCCTGGCACCAGGATTCGAACATGCTGACTGCCTGGTCCATAAAGCCATGCTTTTCCCAGTCCGGATCAAACATGGGCGATTTGTTGGGAATTTTGATGTATTCACATAACTGCGGGATGATCGATTCATCCCAGGTCTGATTGACAAGGGACTCGGTCTTATTCTTATCCATCGGGTACGCTCATTGTTCGCGAAGGGCGAAATCATACTAGAATTACGACACATTTTTCGCCATGGAAAAAACGGGGCCCCTTATGCACTCAACAATCCTCAGAAAGATATCCGGAATTTTTGCGGCGGCACTACTCATCGCTTCCGCTATGGCCGACGTTACGGTTGGCAGTTCGCAAGGTAGCTGCGCCGAAGATCCGGCGTGCATCAACCGCTTTCATTCAGATATTCCGATGGCCGCCTCGGCGAAACCGGGCGAACGGATCCTGATGATTGGTCGCGATGCCAGTGATATTCACCTCGATCCAAATGAATATTCTGTTGCCGAAAGCAGCCCACGCGCTGGTTTTGGTGTCGTTCATCCCCTCGTCGGCCCGGTGCATATTGAAGGCGCAGAAATCGGCGATGTGCTGGCAGTGACCATTGAAGACATCACTCCCGGACCGGTTGGCTGGACCAGCGCCTCGGCGTTCGGTTTCGCAGGCGATTATGTCGGCAGCGAATCCCGTTTCATTGTCTGGCGACTAAACGATGAATTTGCGACAAGTGACGCCTTGCCGGGCATTCGCATTCCAAACGGAAGTTTTCCGGGTGTCGTCGCGACCATGCCCGGCAAGCGACAATTGCAACAGATACTCGATCGGGAACAGCAACTTGCTGATGCCGGTGGCGCGGTGTACGGGCCCGATACGGAGTTGGCAGAGCCGTCATCGTTGTGCGGTATCGAAGGCACAAAATCGGGCGAATGCCTGCGCACCATTCCGCCAAGGGAACACGGCGGCAATATGGACATACGTTACATTCGCGAGGGGGCGACGGTTTACTTGCCTTGCAACGTCGAAGGTTGTGGCCTCGCTATCGGCGACTTCCACTACGCACAGGGTGATGGCGAGGTGTCCGGTACGGCTATCGAGATGGATGCCAACATCACGGTGACGACGAAAATAGTCAAAGACGGGCCGGACCTGAGTCACGGTCCGCATTACGAGGGATCGGCGTCAATGCTGGCAATTCCGTCAAGCCGATTTTATGCGACAACAGGATTCCCTATTAAAGAGCGCGGCGATGTGCCCCGCGATATCGCCTACCTGGCTTCCAGTAAAGTTGCGGAACTGACCAACCTTTCCAAAGATCTGAACCTCGCAGCGGCCAATGCACTTGTTGCAATGATTGATTACATTGTCAGCAATTACGATTACGACCGTACGCAGGCCTACATGATCGCGAGCGTTGCCGTTGATCTTAGAATCGCGCAACTCGTCGACGTGCCAAATGTCGGTGTAACGGCAATATTGCCTCTGGATATTTTCGTCAGCGACTAATGTGAGCGCCGGGAAACTCAGTTCAAAAATTGTCGCACTCATCATCGCCCTGATCGCGGTGGCGCTGGTCCTGTTTGTTGTAGCGTTGAATTTCAGGTTCTCGCTGCCTGACGAGACTGAGCGGGACGATGCGGCACAGGAATCCCGCTACCGGGCCTGCTACGAGGAGCGCGACGCCGAGATACACCGTACCGCTTTCGACACCATAGACAATCCGGACGTGCAGAAGGAATTCATCAGTAGCAACAGGGCTCAGGCTGCGACTGCTTGCAGAGCAGAGTTTCCGCCATTATGACGACAGGATCCTGCGGGCTTCTATTAATCCGGTACATTTCGTAGAGTGACCAGATAACGACAAGCCCGGAGAAGTGGACGCATGAAAGACAACGTAACCCGACGCGATTTCCTGAATGGCACGCAGATCGCGATTGGCGCATCGCTTTTGTCACCCTGGGCCGATGTTCTCGGCGCCGACGGCGCCAACTTCAACCTCGGTGCGGACTACTATCCACCCGCCAAATCAGGATTACGCGGCAGTCACAACGGCTCCTGGGAGACTATGCATGCGCGCGTTTCCGGCGCGACCTGGCCCAAAAGCACGCCCGATGATGAATATGACCTGGTGGTTGTCGGCGCCGGAATCAGCGGTCTTTCAGCCGCCCATTTCTATCGCAAAGAGCACGCGGGTGCCCGCATACTGATTCTCGACAATCACGATGATTTTGGCGGTCACGCAAAGCGAAACGAGTTTCAGATTGGTGGCAAGACCCACATTACTTATGGCGGCACGGAGTCGATTGATACTCCATCCGCCTATTCACAGGTAGCGAAGGATCTGCTGATTGATATTGGTGTCGATGTGCAGAAGTTTTACGATCTCTATCACCAGAAGCTCTATTCATCGATGGGTCTTGGCAAGGGTATTGTTTTTGACGGTAAAACTTATGGCAAGGAAAAACTTGTCGTCGGCTACAACAAAATGCCGTGGGAAGAATACATTGCACAAACGCCGATGACTGACAATGCGAAAAAAGATTTTTTGCGACTTTGGACCGAGAAGAAAGACTACCTGCCGGGTTTGACCCGCGAAGAGAAGCTGAAAAAACTTCGACGCATGAGCTACAACACCTATCTGCGCGACATCGTCAAAGTCGATCAGCAGGTGCTCGAAATCTTTCGCCGTTGGGGAATGAGTTACTGGTGTGTGGGGAGTGATGAAATCCCTGCGTCAGCGGTGCAGTCGTATGACGGTGGCATGCCGGGCCTGAATGAGACGCTGATTCGCGTGGGCCACCGCGGCGACGAGCCGTATATTTTTCATTTTCCTGACGGCAACGCGTCAGTTGCCAGGTTGCTGGTTCGTGCCCTGATTCCGGAAGCGATTCCAGGCTTAACGATGGAGGATGTGGTCACGACGCGTGCAGATTATTCGCGACTTGATCGGGCAGATGCGGCAGTGCAGATTCGACTGAACAGCACGGTTGTTAACGCGTCGCATAGCGGTGATTCGAAAGCAGTCGATGTAACTTACGTGCACAGTGGAAACGCGCATACGGTGCGCGGCAAGCGATGCATAATGGCGTGTTACAACAGCGCCATACCGTATCTGTGCCCGGAACTGCCTGCTGAGCAACAGGAAAACCTGGCTTACAATGTCAAAATACCGCTTACCTACACCAAAGTCCTGATACCCAACTGGCGCGCGTTTGCCGACCAGGGCATGGATTTCGCCTATTACACCGGCGGATTTTTTAAGCAGGCAGAACTGGACTACCCGGTATCTATAGGCGACTACAAATTTGGTACATCTCCGGATGATCCGATGGTGGTACACATGTGTTACGTGCCATATTTCTCCGACATCAAGGGTCCAGAACAGTGGCGAGCGGGTCGCAGAAAATTGCTTGAAACGCCATTTAGCGAATTCGAATCACAGGTGCGTAATCAGCTCGACCAGGCGCTGGGTGGCGCAGGATTTGATGCCGGGCGCGACATTCACGGGATTACAGTGAATCGCTGGGCACACGGATATTCCTACAGCCCCAACCTAACCTGGGAGCAGGAATATGCCGCGGAAGAAGACAAGCCCTGGGTGAAAGGCCGGAGACCATTTGGTCGTATCAGCATTGCCAACTCGGACGCTGGCGCAGCCGCCAACACCAATTCTGCAATTACGCACGGCTACCGCGCGGTGCGGGAGGCACTGGACAGCTAGTCGCCGGTCAGCGATCGATACAGCGTTTCTGTCATGACCTCGGTCGTAATGAATTGCCAGTTCCACGTGTCGTGATAGTCAGCCAGCGGATTGACTGATTTGATCTGCTCAAGGTCATTGCCCGCGTCAATCAGTGCTTTTACGCGCGCTTGTGAATCAATCAGCATATCGACTGCGGCTTGCAGGTCCGCCTTGTCTGCCAGCACGCCGTGTCCCGGGATAATTTTCGTTTCGTCATTGGCAAGCGACAGTATCAACTGTTGTGCCGCGATGTAGCCGTCTACGCTGCCGCCACTGTCAAGATCAATGAATGGAAACAGTTTATTGAACATGGCGTCACCCGTGTGAATGACGTTGACCTGCGGAAACTGGATGACCGAATCGCCGTCCGTGTGTGCGGCGGCGACATGGAAGACATGTACCGTGTAGCCATTCAGATGAAACGTTACTGAATCAGCATAAGTAAGCTCGGGTAACGCGTCTCTGGCGGCTTCCTCGGCAATCATTCGCTCGCGCAGCTGATGGTGCGCAACAATTGTTGCGCCGGTTTTATGAATAGCCGCGTTTGCGCCAACGTGATCACCGTGGGCATGCGTATTGATGAGGAAATCGACAGGCGCGTCCGTCAGCTTTTCAATTGCAGCCAGTGCAACCTGGGTCGCGGCTTCTACACCATTATCAATGAGTACGACCCCGTCGTCGCCGGTCAGCAGGCCGGGGTTGCCGCCAGTGAATCCTCCCTGGCCTTCCAGCATAAACAGTCCGGGTGCCACTTCCGTGGACTTGAAAGAAATCTCGCCTTCCTGGGCGATCGCCGAGCCGGCCGCTAACGCTGCGCCCAGCAGGAAACAGGTTTTCTTAATCATTATTCTTCTCCCCGCAATATTGCGCTTGAAGATACATCACTTGCCTGGGCCAGTCATATCTACATCAGGTGACATAACAAGCCCGACACAGTTCTCAGATTGGCCACAAACTCGTTAGCAGGGAAGGCGCCTGAGAATCGGGTCACAGTCTTATTCGGACTGCTCACCTACTTTAAGTGCATAGATTCCTGCATGGACCAGGCCCTCGCGATCATGGATAAGATCCCCGACAACATCATCAAGTTTCCCGTAGAAAGACGCCGTGAAATTAAGGGCTGCCCACACTGCGGCAGCCGCAACGATGTCTGGCAGATAGGCCGCGTCCTGTGGGCATACTGTGAAATGCATGAGGTCCGCTGGGTGGTTGCCAACTATGGCAGCGCATCGAAAGCGACAATCAACCGGCGGGAACTGCGTAAAGGCCTCGAGTTCCTGTCGTCGTTCGTCGAAATTACCGGCTAGGAATCCAGCCCGACATCCAACCAACTCTGAGCACCCCCTGTATGTGGGAGCGCCCCCTGTTGTGGGAGCGGCTTTAGCCGCGAATCGAATATCTGCACAGGCGGCCGTCGCACGGCAACTACCTCTCCCTCGAACCCCCCTTTACTCGCTCGACGCAGTCACCGCACGCCGGCCGCTCAGAATCCGCGCAGTGCTCTGGGCGCGGGGTGCCGGGTCGGTGCATGAGACTGTGGCCCGCAGGGATGCGGGCCTCAAGCCTACAGGGAAGTAC
>JBLHLN010000028.1:0-13732 GCA_047620565.1 Woeseiaceae bacterium | reverse complement strand
GCTATTCGTTGCGTCGTGCGGTGAGAATACGCTCTCGGGCGGAACCGGTGGCGGTACTAATCCCGGTGGTGCAGCCGTTGCAGGTGTCAATGTCCTTGCCAGCAGCCCATCGCTGCCGTCCGACTCAGGACAGGTGCTTACCATTAGCGCTATCGTCCGCGATGCGAACAACGTCGCTATGGAGGGTGTGACGGTCATCATGTCATCTGATTCCGGCATATTGACGGTCGCAGACCCGGTAACAGACGCATCCGGAGTGGTTTCCGCATCTTTGAATACTGGTGGTGATCCAACTAACCGACCGATTGTGATTACAGCTGACGCCGCCGGCGTCATTGGTTCCGTTGCTATCGATGTTATCGGTACAACACTGTCCATTTCCGGTCCGCCCGCATTGCCACAGGGCGATTCAGCGACCTACACGATTGTATTGGCAGATGCCGCTGGCAACGGCATTGGCAACCAGACGGTTGCTGTAACATCAGCCAACGGCAACACGCTTGCAGTAGCGAGCCTGACGACAGATATTGGCGGCCAGGCCCAGGTGGATGTCACGGCGTCAGCCCCAGGTGCTGACACATTGTCTGCTGATGCGCTTGGACTGACGGCTACCACACCGTTGAATGTCTCGAATGACAGTTTCTCGCTGACGGCACCGCTGGCGGGCGACGAAATCATATTGAACACGGCTACTCCTGTGGACCTGACCTGGACCATAGGTGGCGTCAACCAGGACGGCCAGTTGATCACCTTCAGCGCAACGCGCGGTACCTTGAGCAATTTTGCTGCGGTAACCGCCGGCGGTGTTGCGTCGGTGACGATATCGTCAACGAATGCCGGCCCGGCTATTATTACTGCGACCAATGCAGCAGGAACGACAACTTCTTTACAGGTTGAGTTTGTTGCCGACACTCCGGATAGCATTGATGTGCAGGCAAATCCATTTACAATCGGTCCCGGCGAACAAAGCACGATCACTGCTATTGTGCGCGACATAGCCAATAACCTGGTCAAAAATGCGGTCGTATTATTTGATTTGCAGGATGTCACTGGCGGTCAGCTGTCAGTAGCAACAGCGATCACGGACAGTCAGGGCAGAGCTCAGACTTTCTATACTTCAAGTTCGACGACCAGCGCGAACAACGGCGTAGTAATTACGGCAACCGTGCAGTCAAATCCAACCATTTTTAGAAGTGTCGCATTGACGGTTGCTCAACGTGAGTTGTTCCTGTCGATAGGTACGGGTAATTCAATATTTGAGCCGAATACGGCGCAGTACCGCAAAGAATTCATTGTGCAGGTAACCGACTCCCAGGGTAACGGTGTAGAAGGCGTTACCGTGCAGGCCGGCATACTGTCCAATGCCTACTTCAAGGGCTTCTGGTTCTACGACATTATTGCCAGCGGCTGGGTGCAGAATGTTACTGCCGGTCCGTGTCTTGAAGAAGACGTGAATCGCAACGGTGTGCTTGATGCCGGTGAGGACGCGAATATGAGCGGTCGAATCGAGGCGGGCAACATCGCAACGGTTGTCGCACAAACCGGCAACGGCGGCACGTTTATCTCGGATGCCGGCGGCTTTGGCATCATTGATGTGTATTATCCGCAGGACCACGCTCGTTGGGTGCACGTTACCCTTGAAGCAACAACCTCGGTACAAGGTACGGAGTTTGCCGAGTCGAGTAACTTCGTGCTGCCAATCAGCGGTGAGGATGTTGACGATGAGAATGAGGCGCCTCCAGGTGTAATCAGCCCGTTCGGTTCTGGCGGAATGGCACCGACCTGCGCCGACACGCTCTGATATGAAAGTAAAGAAAGCCAACCTCCGGGTTGGCTTTCTCCTTCAACCCCTTAACCACTAATGAAACATCCGAAGAACCTGTTCCTTATCGGTCCAATGGGCGCCGGCAAATCAGCCGTCGGTCGCCAACTGGCACGTTTGCTGCACCTGGAGTTTCTGGATAGCGATGAGGAAATCGAGTCTCGTACCGGCGTGGACATTCCTTTCATTTTCGAAAAAGAAGGTGAGGAAGGTTTTCGCAAACGCGAAGTCAAGGTTATCGACGAATTGTCGCAGCGTGAAGGCGTAGTGCTGGCAACCGGTGGCGGCGCCGTCGAGGATGCAGAGAGCCGTAGCAGGCTGGGCGCACGCGGGTTCGTGGTCTACCTGTACACCAGTGTCGAACAACAACTGGATCGTACCAAACGTGGCCGCAACCGACCGTTGCTTGATAGCGACAACAAAGCGCAGGTTCTGGAAGAATTAATGACCACACGAGATCCCCTGTATCGCGAAATTGCTGATCTGACAGTCGATACTGACGGTCGCAGGGTGCAAACGGTCGCCCGCGAAATCCACGAATCATTGTAGCTGGCCCGATGTGGGTGCGGCGTCGTGGGAGCGGCGTCGTGGGAGCGGCTTTGTCATTCTCGCGCATCCCTGCGCTCCATGACATAAGGACGTCCTGTCCCAAAGCCGCGATTCCTTAACAAATCATGTAACCTTTGTCGCCTGACTATCAGACGAAAAAACATTGGCACACTCCCGCAAACTAACAGTTGATCTCGGCGATCGCAGCTATCCAATTATAATTGGCAGCGGCTTGCTGGCCTCAGGTTTCGATCTGTCACCATTCATGCCCGGCGACGACTGCCTTGTAGTCAGCAACGAAACGGTGGCGCCGTTGTATTTTGAGCAGCTCAGTGCATGCGTTGGCGACAAAAGCGCAGCGCTGCTTGAATTACCGGATGGCGAGGCATTTAAAACAATCGCAACGACCGAAGCGGTAATCGACAATCTCATAGCGTCACGGGCGAATCGCGACACAACAGTGATTGCGCTGGGTGGCGGTGTTGTCGGTGATATTGCAGGGTTCGCGGCGGCTTGTTATCTGCGTGGCGTGGCCTTCGTGCAGGTTCCGACCACGCTGTTGGCACAGGTGGATTCATCGGTTGGCGGTAAAACCGGTGTCAACCATCCGCAGGGCAAAAACCTGATTGGCGCGTTTCATCAGCCGAATGTCGTTCTGATCGACACCGACACGCTTGAGACCCTCCCCGACAGGGAGCTGCGGGCCGGTCTTGCGGAAGTTATCAAACATGGTGCGATGGCTGATGCTGAGTTCTTCGCCTGGCTCGAGGAGAACATGAACGACCTGTTGCGCAAGGATGCTGACGCACTCAGCTATGCGATTATCCGCTCCTGCGAAATAAAATCCGCCGTTGTCGCCGACGATGAAAGAGAGGCGGGCAGGCGCGCCCTGCTGAACTATGGTCATACATTCGGTCACGCAATTGAAAATTCTCTCGGCTATGGTGAGTGGCTGCACGGTGAGGCAGTTGCGGCAGGAATGGTTATGGCCGCGACCATGAGCAACATTGAGCAGGGCGAGCAAGACCGGCTGAGAAAATTGATTGAAGCTGCCGGGTTACCATGCGAGGCGCCGGATGTAGGGGCGGACAAGCTGCGTGACGCCATGTTCATGGACAAAAAAGTAAAAGCCAACAAGCTTCGTTTCGTTTTGTTGCATTCATTGGGCGATGCATACGTCAGCGACAGCTACGCTGAGTCTGATCTTGACGCTGCGTTGTCCGGCGTAAATGCCTGATATGAGTGCGACGCCGGCGCCGTATGCGGCGACAGAAGCAAGCAGTAAGGGTCGACGCTACGCGGAACCTGACGCACAGAAAGGTGGCGAATATCGCGGCAACTACCAGCGCGATCGCGATCGCATAATTCATTCGACCGCATTTCGTCGTCTCGTTTACAAGACGCAGGTTTTCGTCAATCACGAAGGCGATCTGTATCGAACCCGACTCACTCATTCCCTGGAGGTTGCACAGATTGCCCGTACCGTTGCCTGTGCACTGAATCTGAATGAAGCGCTCGTTGAAGCCATCTGCCTTGCTCACGATCTCGGCCACACTCCTTTCGGCCACGCCGGGCAGGACTCGCTGAATGCCTGCATGCGCGACTTCGGTGGCTTCGAGCACAACCTGCAATCACTTCGCGTGGTGGACGAACTGGAAGCGAAATATGCAAGTTTTCGTGGTCTGAACCTGACTTTTGAGACGCGTGAGGGGATTCTCAAGCATTGTTCAAAGAAAAACGCGAAGGAGCTGGGCGATATCGGCAAGCGCTTTCTGGAAAGAACACAGCCCGGTCTTGAGGCACAGATTGCAAATATTGCCGATGCAATTGCCTACAACAATCACGATGTTGATGACGGATTTCGCGCGGGCCTCATAGATCTTGATGAGCTGCGCGAACAGCAACTATTCAACGAGAAATTCGAGATCGTGCAACAACTCTACCCGCAGCTTGAAGACAGGCGCCTGATATACGAAATCATTCGGCGCATGATCGACAAGGTTGTTACCGACCTGATCAGGAATTCGGCAAATAACATACAGACCGCGGCGCCCGACTCAATAGATGATGTCCGCAACTCGGCAGGGCCGCTGATCGTGTTCAGCGACGAAGTATTCGAATTGCACACTTCACTGAAAAGTTTCCTGAATCGTGCGCTTTATCGCCACGTAAAAGTATGTGAGATGACTGACAAGGCGAAGGTGATGGTCGAGGTTCTCTTCGATCGGTATATGTCCAAACCTGAGAACATGCCTGCTGAGTTTCAGGCTACTGCGCAGCAATCAGGCAACAGGGCGCGTGTTGTTGCAGATTACATTGCCGGTATGACAGATCGATTCGCGATCGCCGAATATGAACGCCTTACCTGATCAACAGCAGAAATCCCGCCCATAAATTATGATCCACGCTACAATGCGCGGCGTTGTTGAACTACGAGACTAAGTACGGGATCAACTAACAGACCAACTATAAGACCAACTAACAGATCATGCACAAGACCAACTCTGAGACTAACTAGGTGACCGACGAAAAACCGAGCAAAAACATAGCAATCAATGAGCGGCTGATTTTTGCTATGGATGTCGCTGATTGCGACACGGCGCGCAGTCTCGCCGAAGAACTGGGCGACGCTGTCGTATTTTATAAATTGGGGCTGGAGCTCATGATGAGCGGTGGCTACTTCGAGCTTCTTGAGTGGATGTTGGCTCGCGACAAGAAGGTGTTCGCTGACCTGAAATTTTTTGATATACCGGCGACCGTCGGATCAGCGGTGCGTAGCTTAAATGACCGCGGTGCGAGTTTTGTAACAGTGCATGGCAACCAGTCAATCATGGAAGCGGCTGCTGAGAATAAGGGCGAACATCTGAAAGTGCTGGCTGTTACCGTGCTGACAAGCCTCGACCGTGGTGATCTTGACGACCTGGGATTCGATTGCGACGTAGGTTCCCTGGTTCTGTCACGCGCAAGACGCGCCTATGAAGCCGGCTGTGATGGTGTGATTTCGTCCGGGCTTGAAGTGCCCAAGCTGCGTGAGAATATAGACTCCGGCCTGATGGTTGTGACGCCGGGTATCCGACCGGTCGACAACAAACCGACAGGAGATCAAAAACGAGTCGTCAGTGTCGAACAGGCTTTTCGTAACGGCGCCGACTACATTGTCGTTGGCCGTCCCATTCGGGACGCGGCAAGCCCCCGGGCGGCCGCAGAGGCAATTCAGGCAACAATTGCGGCTGAGTTCTGAGGTGTTTCCCGCGCTTAAAAACGATTTGCTGATTCGCTCCCTGCTGCGCCAGCCGGTGCCGCGAACGCCAGTGTGGATCATGCGCCAGGCCGGACGCTACTTACCCGAGTATCGTGCACTTCGCGCGGAAGCGGGTGATTTCATGAGCCTGTGCTCGAATCCGCAGCTTGCCTGCGAGGTTACTTTGCAACCGCTGCGTCGATTCAAGCTCGATGCCGCGATATTGTTTTCCGACATTCTGACCATACCGGATGCAATGGGGCTGGGGCTCTATTTCGAGGCTGGCGAGGGACCGAAGTTTGAACGCCCCGTGACAACGGCAAGCGATGTAAAGAACCTGGCGTGTCCGGATGTCAGTGAAAAACTCGCTTATGTGTTTGATGCAGTTGCATTGATTCGGCGCGAACTCAATGGACAGGTGCCACTGATCGGTTTTGCAGGCAGTCCATGGACCGTTGGTACCTATATGGTTGAAGGCGGGTCCAGTCGCGAGTTCTCAAAAATCAAGGGACTGGCTGCCGAAGACCCCGGGCTGCTGGAGCGGATGCTGGATACGGTCGCAAACACAACGATCAGTTACCTGAATGCCCAGATTGAGTCGGGTGCGCAGGCGATTATGATTTTCGACACCTGGGGTGCGGCGCTCGAAGTGGAGGATTACCGTCGCTTTTCTCTGGCGCCAATGCAAAAAATACTCGATGGCCTGCAACGAGAGATGCGTGGCTCAAAGATACCGGTCATCTTGTTCACCAAGGGTGCCGGCAGCATGCTCACGGATATGGCCGCGAGTGGCTGTGACGCGCTGGGCGTCGACTGGACAACCGATCTTCGCGACGCGCGCAATTTTACCGACGACAAAGTCGCGTTGCAGGGTAATCTCAACCCGGCCGTATTAAGAGAGTCGGCAGAACTTATCGAGCAGGGTGTGGCGGATGTGCTGGAAAGCTATGGCACCGGGCCAGGACATGTATTCAACCTGGGTCATGGCATCACGCCCGATATTGATCCCGACAAGCTTGCTGTGCTGGTGGATGCGGTGCACCGGCTGAGCCCTCAGTATCATTTATCCTGATTCGCTCGCTGTTGGCAATCGCGCGCTGGGGCGCGCTCCTACAGGTGCCAATCGAAGCATGTAGGAGCTCGCCCCAGCGAGCGAATCAGGATTACTCGTCGCGCAATGCCCGCCTTAGGACCTTGCCAACATTGGTCTTGGGCAGTTCGTCCCTGAATTCGATCTGCCGGGGTACTTTGTAGCCGGTCAGGTTATCGCGGCAGAAATTCATTACATCGAGTTCGGTGACGGAGTCGTCGCTGCGGACGACGAACAGTTTTACGGCTTCGCCCGACTTCTCATGCGGAATGCCAATAGCTGCAGCTTCCAGCACGCCGTCCATTTCAACCACGATGCCTTCTATTTCATTTGGATAAACGTTAAAGCCGGAGACGAGGATCATGTCCTTCTTACGGTCTTCGATGAATACATAGCCGTTCTCGTCCATGCGACCAATATCACCACTACGAAACCAGCCGCCCGGCAGCATGACCTTTTCAGTTTCCTCAGGTTTCTGCCAGTAACCCTCCATTACCTGCGGTCCACGTATGCAGATTTCGCCAACGCCACCAATGGCGACTTCGTTACCATCGTCATCACATATCTGCACATCAGTGCTGGAAATCGGCAAGCCGATCGCGCCCGTAAACGTATTGGTGCCGACCGGGTTAATGACGGCGCCGGGGGATGTCTCTGTCAGGCCATATGCCTGCACGATATGTTGTCCGGTAACTTCCTTCCATTTTCGCGAGACAGCTTCCTGCACCGCCATGCCGCCGCCAATGGTCATGCGTAACGAACTGAAATCCAGCTCCGCGAACCCCGGCGTGTTCAGCAGCGAGGCGAACAGGGTATTGACGCCGGTAAAATAGGCGAATTTGTGCTTTGCCAGTTCCTTAACAAAACCACTAAAGTCGCGCGGATTGGTAATGAGAACATTCTCGCCACCCTGCAACATCATGCAGAGACAATTACTTTGCAACGAGAATATGTGATACAGAGGCAGGGCTGTTATCGCAACGATACGCTCCAGCTCGTCCAGCACATTCCCCTGCCATGCGCGACCCTGGTGTACGTTGTAGACCATGTTGCGATGACTGAGCATTGCGCCTTTTGACAGGCCGGTCGTGCCACCGGTGTATTGCAGAAACGCGATATCAGCAAACCCCAGCTCTACATCGTCCAGCGTCTCACGTGCACCTGCTTTTAGTGCGCTGCGGAAACTGACTTTGCCGGGCAGAGAATATCCCGGCACGGCTTTCTTCACATACTTAAGAACGAAATTTACGAGCACGCTTTTCGGCCAGTTAAGAAGATCACCAACCGCTGTCGTGATCACATGCTTAACATTCGTTTCTTCAACGACCGCTTCGAGCGTATTTGCAAAATTGTCGAGAATGACGATGCACTTCGCGCCCGAGTCCTGCAGCTGATGTCTAAGTTCGCGTGGCGTATATAGCGGATTGACATTCACGACAACGAGCCCGGCACGGAAAATGCCGCACAACGCGACCGGATACTGCAGTATGTTCGGCGCCATTATGGCGACACGCTCGCCGCGGGTAAGGCCGAGGCACTTCTGCAGGTAGCAGGCAAACCTGAACGAAAGACTATCGAGCTCGGCGAACGAGATTGTCGTGCCCATGTTTGTATAGGCAGGGCGATCGGCATATTCGTGAAACGAAAACTCAATCATTTCCCGAACAGATTTAAATTGCGGTGGTGGAAGTTCTGCGGGCACGCCCGGCGGGTACGACTTCAGCCAAATTTTTTCCACGTAATGAAGTTCCTTGCTGACGCTTTACCTGCGCCTATTTTGATTTCAAGGCTTGATCAGTATTGCCTGATCAGACAAGGCCTTGTGAATTATTGGCCAGGCATTATCCAGGAGAATTGTTTGTGCCTCTGCGTTCGGATGTATGCCGTCGTCTTGCATAAGCTCATCATTCAACGCGATACCTTCCATGAAAAATTCAATCCACGGAACCGACAGCTCTGCAGCAAGTTCACGATAGACGCCTTCAAAGGCCTGAGTATAACGTGGCCCGTAGTTGGTCGGTATGCGGATTCCCAGCAGGACGACTGCAGCGCTGCTTTGTTTGCTGGTTTCAATAATCGCCCGCAGATTTTCCTTCATTACCTCCGGCGGAAAGCCGCGTAAGCCATCATTGCCACCGAGCTCGAGGATTATCAGGTCAGGCCCGAATCGCTCCAGCGCCGAACCGATACGCGTTTTGCCGCCCTCGGTGGTTTCGCCGCTAATGCTGGCGTTAATCACCCGATGTTCGTACCCTTGGGATGACAGCCTGGTCTGCAACAAAGCGACCCAGGACTGGTCAACATCTATGCCGTAGCCGGCGCTCAGACTGTCGCCGAATACGACGACAGTGGGCGAGTTGGCAGCCTGCACGGTTGTGGCAGCAATAATCAGAAAAAGGGTTAGAAATATTCGCATGACAGACAATTCAGCCAATAAAGACGTGGTGTTAGCCGCTAAAAACATCAGCAAACAGGTTATCAGTCCGGAAGGTGGTCTGACCATCCTTTCCGGGGTCAGTTTCGACATTGAGCGGGGCGAATCAGTCGCGGTTGTCGGCGCATCCGGTGCCGGCAAGTCGACATTATTAGCCCTGCTTGCAGGTTTAGACCTGCCTACGGAGGGAGATATCTGGCTGGATGGTCAAAACCTGACAAATCTTGACGAAGACGGGCGGGCGGCGATTCGCGCTGCAAGTGTCGGCTTTGTATTCCAGTCTTTTCACCTGGTGCCGTCACTTAACGCACTCGAAAATGTGATGTTGCCGCTCGAGCTGGCCGGCAAGGAGTCGCCCCGGCAGACGGCGCTGGAGATTCTGCAAAAAGTCGGCCTGTCGGAGCGCTGGAGCCACTATCCCGCGCAGCTGTCGGGAGGGGAGAAGCAACGCGTTGCTATCGCAAGAGCGTTTGCCACCGAACCGGCGGTTCTGTTCGCGGACGAGCCGACTGGCAACCTCGACAGTCGAACCGGCGAACACATCATGCAGCTGATGTTTGAACTGAATCGAAATTCCTCGACGACACTTATCCTCGTAACTCACGATAGCGCCCTCGCGAAACGCTGTGATCGCATCATTGGACTTGACGCCGGCCTGATGGTCACCGACGAGAAGGCAGCGGCGTGAAGGCGCTGGTTTATGCGTTGCGAACCTTTGCACGCGAATTGCGTTCGGGTGAGGTGGTTGTCTTGTTGTCGGCCGTTGCGCTCGCCGTTGCGGCGCTGACCGCCGTCGGCTTCCTCACAGATCGAATCGGTCGTGCAGTGGCAAGGCAGGCGAATGAAGTTCTTGCTGCAGATTTGCGCCTGCGCAGCCCGGATCCCATTCCAGCCGAGTGGCATGACATGGCTGCGGACTACGAATTGCGTTCTGCGGAAACACAAACGTTTCCCAGTGTCGTATTCGCAGGCGACCTCAGTGCACTGGCAACCATCAAGGGAGTCAGTGATGGCTATCCTTTGCGAGGAACTGTGCGGGTGTCCGATCGACTATTTGGTGAGCAGCGCGATGTCGACAGTGTTCCTGCGAGCGGGCTGGTCTGGGCCGATGGCGCTCTCATGGCGCGGCTTGGCGTCAGTGTTGGCGACACTATTGCGGTTGGCGATGCCAGCATGCAGATTGGCGCAGTACTCACTTACCGCCCGGACCAGTCCATTGGCTTTGCGTCACTCGCGCCATCACTGGTCGTTAACGTCATCGATTTGCCGGAAACCGGACTGGTGAATGAAGGTAGCCGGGTACGTTATGCGCTGCTGGTTGCCGGCGAAGAGGGCGCGGTTGACGACTTTTACGATGAAATAGAGCCGCTTCTGCCGGACTCGGTTCGCAGCCGCAATCGTGAAGAGGGGAGTGATCGCGCCAGCAATGCAGCCGACCGTGCGCAACGCTTCCTTTCGCTTACCGCGGTCATAAGTCTCTTGCTCAGCGCGGTTGCCATCGCGATGTCTGCGCGTCGTTTTGCGCACAGGCGTATGGATACTGTGGCTTTAATGAAAAGTCTCGGTGCAAGTCAGCGTTTCGTTATTGCGACGGCTTCGGTGCAACTGATCATTCTTGGTTTCCTCGGTGTACTCGCAGGCAGTCTTGTTGGATTCGTAATGGAGAGCCTGGTCACCGAAATGCTGGCCGACATTATCCAGGGAGACCTGCCGCCGGTCGGCATGACACCGGTGCTGCTCGCCTCGGGCAGCGCCATGATTCTGTTGATTGGCTTTGCATTGCCATCACTTATTCAGTTGCGCAACACACCACCACTCAGGGTGTTGCGCCACGACGAAATGCCACCGCCACCGTCAAGGCTGCTGGTTGCAGGTACTGCGCTAATCGCCGTTGCTGCAATGCTTTACCAGGCCATTGGTGATGGCTTGATGTTGCTTATCGTACTTGGCGGCATGCTGGTGGTTTCGGCAGTGCTTTACGTAGCAGGACGCGGTCTGGTGGCGGTCATGGGTCGTTCGCGCGGTGGCGTCGGCATTGCCTGGCGCTACGGCCTGGCAAACGTATCGCGCCGCGGCCGCGACAGCGCCGTGCAGGTAGTCGCTTTTGGTCTTGGCCTGACCGTACTGCTGTTGCTCACTTTCGTCAGGACAGACTTGCTGGAAGGCTGGAAGCAGACGCTGGCGGCGGATGCGCCTAATCATTTCCTGATTAACATTCAGCCGCAGGAGCGTGCATCAATAGCGGGCATTTTTCAGAACGAAGATGTTGCAGCACCGGTTTTTTCGCCGATGGTGCGTGCGCGAATGCAGACTATCAACGGCGAGGACGTCAAGGAGCGCGAGTATCCCGTTGAGGATGGCAAATGGATGGCGAACCGGGAACAGAATCTTTCCTGGGCCGAAACGTTGAGCTCAAGCAACGAAATTACTGATGGTGAGTGGTGGCCGGTTGACTATGCAGGCGAGCCGCTGGTCTCTCTCGAAGAAGAGGCGGCTGCTGAACTTGGCGTGGAGATTGGCGATAAGTTGCAATACATTGTCGCGGGCCAGGAAATCGAAGTAACGGTCGCCAGTACGCGCACTATCAACTGGGATTCGTTTCAGCCGAATTTTTTCATGGTCTTCTCGCCGGGTGCGCTGGATGATTATCCTGCGACCTTCGTTGCCAGCCTTAAGATTGAAGAGCAGGACAAAGGTGTACTACTGCAGTTGGTGCGTGCTCATCCGACGGTATCTGTTATTGATCTTGAGGCCATTCTGACCCAGGTACGAAGCATAATCGACAAAGCGAGCCTGGCCATACAGGCAGTATTCGTCTTTACCCTGGCTGCCGGTATCGCGGTTCTTTTTGCTGCCGTGCAATCGACAATTGACGAACGCCGTTTTGAAAGTGCGATGCTAAGAGCGCTGGGCGTGCGGCGAAGAACGGTTCTCTCCGGGGTGTTGACGGAGTTTGCCGCAATTGGTTTTGCCGCTGGCCTTCTCGCGGCGGCGGGGGCATCAATACTTGCTGCAATTGTTGCGGTGCAATTGTTTGAACTTGATTACGCATTCAACGCGACTCTTTGGGTCGCAGGGCTGGCAGGAGGTGTCGCGCTGGTTTGTGCGAGCGGCTATATCGCTGCACGTGGCGCCATCAATGCACCGCCAGCCGACGTACTCAGGGCTGCCTGAGACGGTCGTATGACAGATGAGGCAGAAAAGCTTTCCTGCGGCGCGGTAATCGTTCGACGAACTGATGATGGCTGGTTGACCCTGATGCTGCGCGCCTATCGCAACTGGGACTTCCCCAAGGGTATTTGCGAGGAGGGCGAAACATCGATGCAGGCAGCGCTGCGTGAAGTCGGTGAAGAAACCGGCATTGCTGAACTGAACTTCGACTGGGGCGAGCGGCACAACGACACCGGCCCGTACAACCGTGGAAAAGTCGCCCGTTACTACCTGGCCAGAACAGAATCGGAAGATGTCGAAATGGGCATTTCACCCGAAACAGGAAGTCCGGAGCACCACGAGTATCGATGGATGGATTTTGACCAGGCATACGATTTGTCCGCGCCACGCGTCAGGCAGGTCGTGCAGTGGGCGCGGCAGATTGTTGGCGCCTGAATCGCGTCATACACTCGTCTGGCCGAATGCTCAGACCAATGCTCAGACAATTCGGTTTCGTTGCTTTCCTTCGCTAAAAGCGATGAGATTCTCTGCCAGCTCCTTGATCGCATTTTGCCGCGCTTGCTTTGTGGCCCATGCAATGTGTGGCGTCACGATGAGATTTTCGCCGCGGTAGTCGAGTAACGGATCGCCATCAACGGGCGGTTCGTGAGAGAGAACATCGATTGCAGCGGCGGCAATCCGGCCTTTGGCTAAAGCGTTGACCAATGCGGCCGAGTCAACCAGTCCACCCCGCGCCGTATTAATAAAAATCGCGTTTGGTTTCATTAATTGAAACTCCGCTGCGCCGATGAATCCGTGATTGTCGTCTGTTAGCGGACAATGCAGCGAAAGTACATCGCATTCCTGCAATATCTCGCGGATGTCCAGTCGATCATCGCCCGCTTCAGGATCCTCTCCCTGGCGCCGCGCTATGCGTACATTCATGCCGAACTGACGAGCCATATCGGCGACAGCGCTGCCCAGTACACCATGCCCAACAATACCGATGGTCATCGCCGACAGTTCGCGGATTGGATAATTCAGCATGCAGAAATTGCTTGCCTTCTGCCATTCGCCATTCTGAACATCGCGATTATAACGACCAATGTTGTGACTGAGATTCAGGAGCACCGCAAACACGTGCTCAACAACGGATTGTGTGCAATAGCCACGAATATTGCACACGGCAATACCGTTCTCGACCGCCGCATCAATGTCCACGTTGTCAACGCCGGTAGCGGTCAGGCCGATGAAACGAATTTTGGGTGAGCTTTCGAGAATTTCCCGGCTTAACCTGACCTTATTAACGAAGACGACCTCGGTATCAGCGATGCGTTCGAGAACCTGCTCCGCAGACGTGTCATCAAACAGGGCCAGGTCAGGAACGATGTCCTGTAATGGCGAAATATCAAGCTCGTCGGAGCCCAATGTCGCAAAGTCGAGGAA
>JBLHLN010000027.1:0-13957 GCA_047620565.1 Woeseiaceae bacterium | reverse complement strand
GAAGCCTTAATACTCACTGGATCACGACCTGAATAGTTGCACTGACCACCATAAAGCAGGCGTTTGTCACTGGACAATCGGTAGTAATCCACAATTTCGTTCAGATCACAGACTGCAATGTCTTTGCGATTGATCTCCGCAGCCAAATCATCGGACAGAGGTTCTGTTGCGATAACGTAGCTGCCAGCAGGGAACACCAGGTTGGACAGGCGCTTGTGTTCGAACTGACTGTAAGCGTTGCCGGCGAGAACGACTGCATTCGCCTGCACCGATCCAGTCGCTGTTTTCACAGTTGGGCGTTCGCCGTGGACTATGTCGGTGACCGGTGACTGTTCGAAAATCTGTACGCCGAGATTGTGTGCGGCTCGTGCCTCACCGATACACAGGTTCAGCGGGTGCAGGTGTCCATCGTGATAACAAATGAAGCCACCGTGGTATGCATCGGTACCTAAATTGCTGCGTGTCTCTTCTTTGTCCCAGAGTTCGTACTTGTGTTCGAATTGGTGCTCGTCCAGCTCTTTCTTGTATTCCTCCAGTTCAGCAATTTGTCGAGGCTTTACGGCGACTTCCATAAAGCCTGGTTTCAGGTCGCATTGGATAGCGTATTTTTCGACGCGCTCATGAATAATGTCGTTGCCTCGCCAGCGCATGTCCCAGCACATTTCCGCGACACTCTCACCGTACTTCTTGCGGATTTTTCGCAATCCGCTAATGCCATTGATCAGTTGTCCGCCATTTCTGCCGGAGGCGCCCCAGCCGACCCGATTGGCTTCGACGAGGGCTACTGAATAGCCACGTTCGGCGAGGGTGAGGGCGGTGGCGACACCTGTGAATCCGGCCCCAACAACACAGATATCTGCAGTCTTACTGCCCTCCAGGACGGGGTAGTCCGTAACTTCGTTGACGGATGCCGCGTAATACGAGTTAGTATGTTCTTGTTTTTGATAGATTTTCTTCATTACTTTCCAGGGATGTCGTGATTTGGTTTTATTTATATCAACTGATCGATATAATATAATTCTAGCGACCTGAGTGACCCAAGGTCAAGTGCGGAAGTCCTGAATTTATGCCAAAAATTGTCGACCATGAGGCCCAGCGAATCACCTTCGCGAATGCCGCTATCAACCTCATTGCGCGCGAAGGACTCGAAGGCGTAACGATGCGAGCGGTGGCGGCCGAAGCAGGCCTGTCTTACGGGTCACTTTTTCATTACTTCAAATCAAAAGACGATTTGTTGATGCACGTTGTACGTCAATCCATGGCATCGCAGACGCAACGCGTTAATGACTACGCGAACCAATTTACAGGTATGAAAGCGCTGGAACGTCTGTTGTGTGACGACGCCATCATTAACGAGTCATCGCGGGATTCCTGGTTGGTCTGGCTTACGTTCCTCTACAAGGCTGCGTTGCAGAAGCCATTTGCAGAAATGCATGCGGATTTAATCTCTGGCTGGCTGGACAGAATTCAGGGTCTGCTTCGTCAGGCCCGGGATAGTGGAGAGATTCGAGCAAACCTTGATGTCGAATTTGAAGCGAAAGCAATATGGGCGTTTTCCGCGGGCGTTGGGCAAATGGGTTTGCTGGATCCTGGCACACTGCCGGAGGGCCTGCAAAAAACCATGATATCGGCGTATTTGGATAAGCTACGCTCGAGCGAAAATTGATTGTTGCGCCGCGAAGTTATTCAGACAGAACTGTCGTCCTCAAACCCATGGCCTGTACAACCAGTCGGGCAAGCTCACTTCGCAATTCATCGACAACTTCCTGGTGTTGCGGGTCATCGATGAGGTTGTGCATCTCATACGGATCTTCCTGTAAATCGTAAAGCTCTTGCTCGTCGGGATGTTGTATCCAGTGAATCAGCTTGTATCTGTCAGTTCGGACTGCCCGATAGTCCATATCCATGAGCCACGGCCTGGGATTTTCATAGGTGTAAAACTCAATTAGAACGGAATCTCGCCAGCCATTGGTATTGCCTTCCATGAGTGGCACTAGTGAGCGGCCCTGGATGTGATCACCAATTGTTGCTCCGCCGACATCAAGAACGGTCGGTGCAATATCGATGGAGGAGGCGAGGCCGCCGACACTGCTCCCCGCATTCGCGAGCGCCGGGTAGCGGAGCAACAATGGCATGCGCACAGATTCTTCATAAGGGAGCCGCCGTTCCTGGCTAAGCCAGTGTTCGCCAAAGAAAAATCCGTTATCGCTTGTGAAAACGATCATGGTGTTGTCGAGCTCGTCGTTTTCCTCCAGGGTGGACATTAGACGTCCGAGACTTTCGTCAACGGACAACACCATTTCTGCCCGTCGACGTATGGTTTCTTCCGAAGTGCCGTAGTCGAGCATGAATGAAAATTCTTCGGCCATGGCCGGGGCATCACGCATGCTTAGGCTCCGGCGCAAAGCCGGCTTGTCTTCCAGTGCGTCGGCCGACCTAACAACATTGGGTTGTCGTGGATAAATCTTTTCTTCATACAAACCGCGGTGACGTGGCGCCGGGAGGTAGGCGCGCGGGTAGTCCGGATCCACAGAACCATCGTCAAACTGGCGCGCATCCGGATGCACGGCTTTGTGCCCGATGTAAAGCATGAACGGGGCATCACGCTCGCTGTTGATGAACTCAACTGCCCGGTCGGTTAGCAAGTCGGTTATGTATCCTTCCACCCTGTGTAGTCGACCGCCTTCAAAAATATCCGGGTCAATTGTTCTTCCCTGGCCAGGAATAGCGGCCCAGTAGTCGAATCCCGGTCGTGGTGTCGGGTCGTTGCCCATATGCCACTTACCCAGAAACCCGGTTTCGTATCCGGCGGTCTGCATAGCCTGTGGGAAAGTATTTAACTGGTGACTAAGACGATTGCGCGCAACGTTGTCAATGATGCCGTGCCGCGACGGATATTGTCCCGTCATGATACTGGCCCGATTCGGTGAGCAAAGTGGTACCGCATGAAAACCATCGGTGAACATGGCACCTTCGACTGCCAGTCGATCGATATTAGGTGTTTCGAGATAGGGATGGCCGCCCGCACCAAACTCATCGAAACGCAAATCATCGACGACGATAACAATGACGTTCGGTTGGGTCGCCGGATCGGCAGCATTCAGAACCTGGATCGTGCAGCACCAGGTTGCCACTAAAATCAGCAGCGTGCCTGGTCGTAGTGATGCAAACATTCGTCACCTCTTAGCAGATATACAGTTGCCATTGTCCCCGGCGCGACAATTAGCCAATGCCGGCAGATTACGACTATTCAACAAAATTTGGAAATTTCCCCACAGGTTGGGACAATTACACAATCAACTGACATCGGAGATCCAAATCATGAGCCATATAGATCGCTTCCTTATTGGAGCACTGGCAGCGGGTGTCTGGTCACTGGTCGCACTTCAGATGACCTCAACCGGTTATGCCCAGGAGACCTCTGCTGGTGAGCAGAATCCTCAAAACGTAGTTTCTCAAATTCATGCAACGGATATTGTCGGGTTGAGCGCCATGATCCAGCAAACTGTTCGCGATCAACAATTCCGGCCACAATCGATGCCAGGATTGGATCAGCACATTAAATCAATCGTGCGAAATTGTAGGATCAGTGGATCAGTTTCAGGGGGCAGGCTTTCGTCGACGAATATCTCCTGCTGACACAAAGTGTATGTCGGAAGCTCATTCAATAAATGGAACGCTACTCCATTCGTAGCAAAAAATCCGATTGCGGCCAAATGATGTCGCTCACCTCGAAATTGCAGCCGCACGCCAATTTTTCAACTACACTGTAAAAATATGCGGCTCGGACGCAGCGCATCTTGTGGGACAGGTTGTCCCGTACAAAGCAAATTTCCAATAAGACAAATCAAAAATAGGAGATCAAAATGCTGGCACACTCAATACCGCAGTCAATTCGACTTTTTGTGATACTTATCGGCACTCTACTTATAGTGCCGATCTCGGCTGCCGACGATACGGATGACATTAGAGCACTTCTCGACGAATACGTCCGGACGGAAAGTGATCTGGAGAAACAGGCTCAAATGATGACAGATGATCGAAGCTACATCATCGGCGGAGCACGTTTCACAGACAACGTTGCGAACATGAAAGGTCAGATCGCAGGGCAGAAGCTCGGTCGCGAGCTGGATCCGGACGGCATGATGATCGTGACAATAGAGGATCCGATGATCCGAATTAATGGTGATGTAGCGATAACAACGTTCTATCGGCACTGGAACTACATTCCAGGTGCGGCTGCAGTCCGCGAAGGTCGCGACGGCGGTTCGCCACCCAGCCAGGTGAACACCGTCATCTTTGAGCGAATGGGCCGCGAGTGGAAAATCGTTCACACGCACATTTCGCCAATGGCTAACTAAGCGAAGTTATAGGGTAGGGGTCGGCTGGCGCAGGAATTGCTAACGGCGGCTGACCTCACCTACTTTGTCAGCAGGTAAGTGCTCCCCTCAATCGTGTCGAACTCTATCGATCCGTCTCTATTTTTTTTGGCTGTAACCTCCTTGCCGTCCTTTGACACCTTGTAGCCATCTCCGGCGTTAATACGGCACGTTTTTCCAGCTTTGGATATTATCTCAACGCTGGTGATCTGCTTATCTTTCCAGGTCATGTTCAGTTCGAAACCGCCCCGGACGCGAACACCGTCGAATTCCCCGGTGCCCCATTCGCCTGGCACTGCAGGGAGCAGGTCAATGACGCCTTCATGCGATTGCACCAACATCTCAGTGATCGCTGCGGTCAGCCCAAATGATCCATCGACTTGCAAGGGTGTGCCACATTTGGCGAACAGGGATATGTAGCATTGCTCTTTCAAATGACCCTTGTAGATGGAAAAAGCGCGTTCTCCATCGTAAAGCCTTGACCACAAGGCCATCTTCCATGCCCTGGACCAGCCGGTGGCGCCATCACCTCTTTGCTCGAGTACTTTCTTTATGGGCTCTACAAATTCGGGGGTTTTCTTAACAGACAGTACATTTCCCGGATACAAGCCATACAAATGGGAGTAGTGCCTGTGCTTGTCTTCCATCTGGGCGTAGTCTTCGGCCCACTCCTGAAGCGTGCCGTCTTTACCAATCTGGGGTGGAACCAGTCGCCTCCTGATGTGCTCAACTCTGACCGCATACGCCTGGTCCTTTTCAAGGACCGCGGCAGCTTCAACATAGTATTTGAACAGATCGTCGAGGATCTGCATGTCGATGCTCGCACCGTAAACAATGGTCGTGAAGTAATACCACCCGACCACTTCATCAAAAAAGTACTTGTATCCCGGACCTTCGGGTGGATTTTCCGGAGAGTTAGAAGGGGCGGTAACGAGCCATTTACCATTTGGATGCTCAACCAGGAAATCAACAAAGAAGTCTACGGCTCCTTTTAAGGTCGGGTAGGCCTTTTCCAGGAACTCTTTATCTTGTGTATATAGATAGTGCTCCCACATGTGTGTGGTCAGCCAGGCGCCACCCACAGTAAACGTACCCCAGGTCGGACCGTCCATGGGAGCTGCAACTCTCCAGAGATCCGTGTTTTGATGAAATACCCATCCCCCGGCACCGTAATGTTCCCTGGCAACCTGTGCACCCTGATCAGTCAGCTCCTCAATCATCTTGAATAGTGGCGCCGATAGTTCTGAAAGATTGGCCGATTCAGCTGCCCAGTAATTCATCTCGGTATTGATATTCGTGGTGTACTTGGAATCCCACGCCGGGTTGGGATTGTCGTTCCAAATGCCCTGGAGGTTGGCCGGTTGCGTACCAGGTCGGCTGGAGGCGATCAGCAGGTATCGGCCAAACTGGTAGGACAATGCCGCCATCTGTGGATCGGGAGTAACCTGGATACTCCTCAAGCGTTCGCTTGTAGGGAGAAAAGAAGAAGGGGTCGCTGTCAGGTCCAGGGTAACTCGAGCAAAGAGCGTCTGGTGGTCTTCAACGGCATCCTTGCGTACTGCCGCATATTTTTTGTCACCTAATTTATTGAAGGTGTCCCGGACACGTTGCGCCTGGTCTGCACTGACATCTTTGTAACTGACAAAATTGGTAGCCGCCACGTAGTAGATGGTCACGGTATCGGCGTTCTCTATCTTGATCCGGCTGTCATCCCTGCTTAATTGCCCACCCGTATTCTCAATTCGGGCTCGGCCTTCATATAGCAACTTGCTTTCAATGCCCAGGTAGTCAGCCGACCTACCTCTTAACACCAACTCATTTTCCCCCTCACCATCCATCCTGAAATAATCGGTTCCGTAATTGGAATGTTCGACATTCCGGGAGCCTCTCATCTCGGCCTCAAAGGAAATCATGCCGGGCTTGCTGGCCGTCAGGCGCATGGCGATTACCTGGTCCGGGTGTGACGAAAGAACTTCCCGGGTATAGGTCACACCGTCGATCACATAGGAGGAGCCGGTAATTCCGCTGGACAGGTCCAGCCATCGTTTGTAGCTGGAATATTCGCGGTCCTTTTCATAAAACAAATGCAGCGCGCCCATACTTTGGTACTTCATCTGTTCGACGGGATAACCCATCAGGTGTCGCCCGAAGAGTTTGTGCGCCTTGATGGGTTTGCCATCGAAAAGGAGTTTCTGGATCTCAGGAAGATGCTTGTATCCCCCTTCAACCACGGTGCTGTACGGTCCACCAGACCAATAGGTGTCCTCGTTCAACTGAATGCGTTCTTCTTCCACGCCACCGTAAACCATGGCGCCCAATCTGCCATTGCCGACGGGCAGGGCGTTCTCCCATTCCTTGGCGGGTTCCTGGTACCAAAGCAGGGTGGCAGGATCGAAATCGCTTCTATCGATTCTATCTGGAAGATCCCCTGTCTCTGCAGCAAGGTCACTTGGGGAAGTAAGCAGACAGGAACTAATGAACAGGATGTAAGCGAGTGCAGATACTTGATTCGTCATGCGTTAATCTTACCCGTTTCCAAGCGTTTTCGTCCGGGCGCAGGAATTGGCACAAGGCAGAGGTGTGACCGGGAAGAGGTCAGCCCGGGACACGCAAATAAGGAAGAATCAGAAAATAATGGACACGCTCATTCAGTCTCAATCATTTCCGCTTCAAGGTGTGCTGCTGCATGCGATGGGTGGACTGTCCGCAAAAATCGACATTGAATACTTCGGTGAAAAGAGAAACACCGGGAATCCGTCTGCGGGCTCTTTCAATGCGCTGAAAGAAGAAAGACAATCGATCAAGGTATGGCCTGAGAAGCAAGGTAAATGAATCCAATTTCGCGCGACATTGCCAAAAAGACTGTCTGCTTTGCAGTGGTGGCTTTCGCGATGATGACGGCCGCCTGTACTGCAGATTCCACGACCAGTGATAAAGACACCCGACCCAATATTTTATTCATCATGTCCGACGACCATTCCGAGCGGGCTATCAGCGCCTACGGCAGCACCTTGATAAGCACACCCAGTATTGACCGCATTGCTAATGAGGGTGTGATCTTCCTGGAATCATTTGTTGCGAATTCAATTTGCGGTCCTTCGCGAGCAATCATGTTGACCGGGAAGCACAGTCACAAGAACGGATTTCGAGATAACGATGATCGGTTTGACGGAAGCCAGCCAACTTACCCGCTGTATCTGCAACAGGCGGGCTACGCGACCGCCGTCGTTGGCAAATGGCATCTGCGTACAGAGCCAGTGGGATTCGACTACTGGGAGATCCTGCGTGGGCAAGGGCAGTACTACTCACCCGAATTCATAACGAACATTGCCTCGGACATGACGGCAGAGGTCGCCATCAAAGACGATTCCGGCGACGTGGTCAAGGTCGAGCTTGAGAATCGCTATGACGGGGATTACGTAACGACCAGAACCGCCGACCTGGCGTTGAATTTTCTTCAGCAAAGAAACGAATCAAAACCTTTTTTGCTGATTTACAACCATAAGGCGCCACACCGAAACTGGATGCCGGACGTCGATGAGCTGGGCGAGATCGACACGTCAGATTTCCAGGTGCCTGAAAATTTCTATGATAGTTATGAGGGTCGTCCCGGCGCTGCAGCTCAAGAGTTGGAAATCAACGACATGTATCTCTCCTATGACCTCAAGCTCGAAGAGTACGAATATGAGGGCGACCTGGATAACATGGAAGATGGCTGGGCCGAGTACTGGAAATCCGGTTTCTACGATCGCATGTCCGATGCGCAAAAGGCCAAGTGGGATGCTTACTATGCTGAGGCTAATAAGGAGTATCAGACAGTAAAGCATGATGCGAAAGCCCTGCTCGAATGGAAGTATCGACGCTACATGCACGAGTATCTTGGGACGGTTCATTCGATGGACCGCAACATCGGACGAGTACTGGACTATCTCGATGATGCAGGTCTCGCCGAGAATACGATCGTTGTGTACACCTCTGACCAGGGCTTTTATCTTGGTGAGCATGGCTGGTTCGACAAGCGCTACATGTACGAGGAAAGCATGCGAACGCCCCTGATGGTTCGCTACCCTGCGGTGATCAGGTCAGGTCAGGTGGTCGAGGAAATGGTGCAAAATATCGACTATGCGCCGACCTTACTTGATTTTGCAGGAGTACCCGTTCCGCCGGACATGCAGGGCCTGTCTCTGAAAGGTCTTTTGACCGGCGAGGCAGAGAGCCTGAGTCGGGATGATCTCTACTATCATTACTATGAAGGCATTGAGGCAGAGCACAAAGTTGCCAAACAATACGGTGTTCGAACCGGGACACACAAATTGATCCGCTTCAAGGATGTCGGGATGGATCACTGGGAAATGTACGACCTGCGAAACGACCCCGGCGAAATGCTAAATATTTATGACGATCCTGAGTACAAAGGTTTTCGTCAGGAACTGCATCAGAAATTAGATGAACTGCGCGCATTTTATGACGACAGCTCTGGAGAAGAATAGCCATGGAAAAAATTTCACGTAGAGAAGCCCTGATACGCCTCGGTATTGTTGCTGGTGGGGCGGCCGTACTCAGCGTGCCGAATCGCAAGGCATGGTCTGACAGCTACAAAGACTCGGTCAACAAATTCGACCAGCCGTTGACGGCTATCGTCCTGGGTGCCGGAAATCGCGGCACCGTCTACGGCGACTACTCGGCTGAGTATCCGATGGATCTCGACATCATTGGTGTTGCCGAACCGATCCAGGAGCGCAACGATTTTTATGCCAGGACGCACAACCTCCCCGATGTGAATCGCTTTGTGACCTGGGAACACGTTATGGAACGGCCCAAGTTTGCGGACATGGTGATTATCTCGATGCCGGATGATCTGCACCACGAACCCTGTATCCAGGCTATGCGGCTTGGCTACGACGTGCTGCTCGAAAAACCCATGGCACAAAGTGAAGCAGAGTGTCGGGAAATTCTAAAAGTGCAGCAAGAGACAGGACGCGTGGTTGGTATTGCCCACGTGCTTCGTTATTCGCCATACTTCATCGATATGCGAGATGTGGTGCGCTCCGGAAAATTGGGCAAGATTGTCAACATGCAGCACATGGAACCTATCGAGTGGCGCCACATGATGCATTCATTCGTCCGTGGCAACTGGCACGATTCCGCTGCGACAACGCCGATTATCCTGGCCAAGAGCTGTCACGATCTCGACATCATGCGCTGGATCATGGACGAGCCTTGCGACAAGATCACAGGATTCGGAGACGTGTCTTTTTACAAGCGTGAAAACGCACCGGAGGGTAGTGGCGAGCGTTGCCTCGATTGTCCTGTCGAAGAGAGCTGCGCCTATTCCGCTAAGAAAATGTATCTGCGCGACAAGGAGCGTATCTACGCGATCATGCCGGTTGTTCCATACGACGACCCGGAGACACTGAACGAATTAATTCTGCATTCGCTCAAGACCACAAACTATGGTCGCTGCGTATTCAAGATGGAAAACGACCAGCCCGAGCACCTGGCTTGTGCAATGGAGTTCAGGAGTGGCGCAACCGCCACGTTCAGCATGGACGGATTCACCAGCTATCACGGACGACGCACGCGATTGATGGGTACGAAAGGTGATTTGGTTGGCGACATGGAAACGTTCACATACACGGATTACATGACCAGAGAATCCTTTACCTGGGATATCTCCATAACGGACGTTAAAGGCTATGAAGACAGTGGTCATGGTGGCGGAGACTATCGCTTCGTCAGTGATCTGTTGAATGCCGTCTATCACCGCGATGAAGCGCTGTTGACCAGTACGGTCGCAGCCTCCGTCGAAAGCCACGTGATGGGCTTCAGGATTGAAAAGAGCCGCAAGGGCGGTGGCGTGCAAGAGGTCAACGTTTGATCGCTGTTATTTTTCGCGGTTTCTTGCTCGTTGTTGTCGGCGCCTTGGCGTCGTTCAACCTGCATGCGCAGGAGGATGCGAGCTGGATCACTCACCCAGGAATTACGGGACACGAATACGGTGTTTATCATTTTCGTCAGACTGTTGAGCTTGATGAAAAGCCGAAGCACTTCAACGTTCACGTTTCCGCGGACAACCGCTATCGCCTCTATGTGAACGGTGTGTCCGTGATCGCCGGACCGCAGCGATCGGATGTCATGCACTGGCGTTATGAGGAAATTGATCTCGCACCTTTTCTTCGCGAGGGCAACAATGTCATTGCCGCGGTTGTGTGGCACTGGGGCGAGCACAAACCGGTCGCCCAGCACAGTTTCCGAATGGGCTTTCTGATTCGTGGAGCCACTGCCGAAGAGACGCTTATCGACACTGGTACTACCGTGTGGAAGTCTTTCGCGAACAACGCTTATGCAGCGTTGCCAGTGACCCGAGAACAGGTTGGCGGATATTACGCGAGCCCGCCAGGTGAATCTCTTGATTCCAGCCGTTACCCCTGGGGATGGCGTGACGCGGGGTATGACGATTCTGCGTGGCAAGCTGCCGAAGTCGTTCGGGTGGCGAGAGACCGCGGGAGGTTTCCGTTTAACGCCGGTGGCTGGCAGTTAGTAGCGCGTTCGATACCGGCAATGGACGAACACCGCGTGCGCTTTGCGGCAGTCCGCAGGACAGAGGGCGTTTCGAAAGACGAGAAATTTCTGCAGAACAACGGCGCGTTGATTGTGCCGGCCAACACGACCGCCACCGTACTACTGGATCAGTCGCATCTCACCAATGCCTATTTCCGGATGGAAGCCAGTCACGGTGCTGGCAGTCAGGTATCAGTCACTTATGCGGAGGCCCTGAAAGACGAGAACGGCATCAAGGGTCACCGGGATGAAATTGCGGGCAAGAAGATATCCGGCATTGTCGATCGATTTCGGATTGGCGGCGGTGAAAATCGCGAGTTCCAGACATTGTGGTTTCGAACGTACCGCTACGTCGAGTTGAACATTGAGACTGGCGATGAGCCTCTCGAAATCAATGACGTCGGCGGATTGTATACAGCCTACCCGTATTCGCTGAATGCCAAATTCAAGAGTGATACCCCCTGGCTCGAAGACATGTGGGAGATCAACTGGCGCGTGTTGCGCTTGTGTGCCTGGGAAACTTACTTCGATACGCCGTATTACGAGCAGCTTCAATACATTGGCGACACGCGACTGCAGGCATTGCTGTCACTTTACATGAGCGGCGACGATCGCCTGGTGCGACAGGCGTTGACTCATTTCGACCTGTCACGAATTCCCGAGGGCATTACCGCCAGTCGTTACCCGTCCGATCTCGGGCAATACATTCCAACCTTCTCGCTATTCTGGGTGGCCATGGTTCATGACTACTGGATGCACAGGGACGACAAGGAATACGTGCGGAGTATGCTGCCAGGGGTGCGCAGCGTTTTGTCCTGGTTCGAAGACAAGGTTGACGATACCGGGCTGGTTGGCCCGTTACCGTTCTGGCCGTTTGCCGACTGGGCAGACGAATGGGACGAAGGCATGGCCCCCGGCGGAAAAGACGGTCACTCGCTGATGATCACGCTGCAATACGCGTACGCGCTGCAGCGGGCTGCCGAACTCGAAAGGTCTTATGGTGGGGGGGAAGAGGCCGATCGATTGCAGGACCTGGCCGATTCTTTATTGGAAGCCGCCCGAATCAAGGGCTACGACTCGGATAAAGGATTGTTCCGCGACTCCCTGGAAGAATCGACGTTTAGCCAGCACACGAATACGATGGCGGTCCTGACCGGCGCTGCACAGGGCGGCGAGCGTCGCGCCATTATGGAGCGCGTTCTGGACGATAAGTCGCTGGTTCAGGCGGGCTACTACTTCAGCTTTTACATTCTTGAGGCCATACGCGAAGCAGGCCTGGGTCATCGATACATCGAACAACTCGAACCCTGGCAGGACATGCTGGCACTCGGCCTGACTACGACACCAGAAAAGCCGCCACCGTCACGTACGGATTCGCACGCCTGGGCCGCACACCCGAACTACGGTTTGCTGGCAACCGTATTGGGCATTCGACCCGCCGCGCCGGGATTTACGTCGGTCGTAATTTCGCCCAACCTGGGTTCCTTGCAAGAAGCTGAGGGACAAATGCCACATCCGCTTGGCGATATTCATGTATCGCTGAAGCGTGTTGATCAGGACGGGATCAAAGCCCGGGTCACGTTGCCGGACGGACTGGACGGTGCGTTCGAATGGCGGGGTGAGAAAATTCGCCTGCAATCCGGCACGCAGGAAATAGTTCGTTAGGTGGTACGACTGTGACAGGAAAATTCCTGTTTCTGTTCGGTTGCGGACTTCTGTTGTCGGGTTGCTCACAAGAGACGACTCATCAGCTTGAGCAGCCCAACATCATATTTATCCTGACCGATGACCAGCGCTTTGATTCTCTTGGTTACGCCGGCAATGACATCATTCAAACGCCTGAAATGGACAAGCTGGCCCAGGAAGGTGTGTATTTCGAAAACGCACTGGTTACAACGCCGATTTGCTCGGCAAGTCGCGCCAGTATATTCAGCGGCCGTTACGAGCGCACCCACCGTTATACGTTCGGACCTGATCCGCTTCGCCCGGAGTTTGTGGAGGACTCGTATCCGAACCTCTTAAAGAAGGCAGGCTACTACTCCGGCTTCATCGGCAAGTTCGGCGTGGGAATACCGCAACCGGAAGCACTGTTTGACGAGTTCGATAGTTTCTATGTCCGGGATGAGGAAGATCGTCCCGGTTATTACAATGTGGACAAGAAGCTCGATGGTGAAACCGTTCACCTCACCCGTTATGCAGGCCAAAAGGCGCTCGACTTTATTGAGACGGCGCCGCGCGACAAACCTTTTGCGCTTTCGCTCAGTTTTAATGCGCCGCATGCGCATGACGAGTCAGAACAACAATATTTCTGGCAGGACGAGGTCGCACATCTCTACCAGGACATGACAATGCCTGACCCGGCGCTGGGAGACGATGAGTACTTCGAGCGCTTGCCCGAAGCTGTGAGAAATGGAGTCAATCGCGAGCGCTGGTACTGGCGCTACGACACGCCGGAAAAATATCAGCACAGCGTGAAGGGCTATTTTCGCATGCTCGCCGGAATCGATCTCGAGATCGCGAAAATCCGCGCCAAGCTGGTTGAGACCGGCCAGGAAGACAATACCGTCATCATCTTTATGGGCGACAACGGCTACTTCCTGGGTGAACGGCAACTGGCCGGAAAATGGCTGATGTATGACAGGTCGATCCGCGTACCGTTGATGATTTACGACCCGAGGATCAATGAACATCGCGACATCAGCGATATGGCATTAAACATCGATGTTACGGCGACGATCCTGGATTTCGCTGGTGTCGAGATACCTCCTGGCTATCACGGCAAGAGTCTCGTGCCGATCGTCAGGGGCGATACGGATACTCTGTCACGTGACACAGTTCTGATCGAACATCTGTGGGATATCGAGCAGATTCCTGCCAGTGAGGGTGTTCGCACGGACGAGTGGAAGTACCTTCGCTACGTTGCCGATCCGTCGATCGAGGAGCTGTACTTTCTGCCCGCCGACCCTGAAGAAACCAACAATATCGCAGCCAACACTGAGCACCAGGCGATGCTAAGG
>JBLHLN010000026.1:0-13981 GCA_047620565.1 Woeseiaceae bacterium | reverse complement strand
CGGACGTCGCTGCAGCACAAGTACATTTGCGTGAAGCCGGGCAGGCTTACCAGGATGGTAATTTCGATGCGTTCGCGCGATCGCTTGAAACCGCGAGTAAGCTGAACCCGTTCAGCCTTGCCACCCGCTACAACCTCGCATGCGCCTATGCACTTACAGACGAACCGGAAAAAGCGCTTGGGCTATTGCAGAGCCTGGTCAATGCTCGAGTCGACTACGGCATGGCAAACGATGCCGACCTCGAGTCACTGCACGGAACCACTGCGTTTACGGATCTGTTGGGCGATCTTGAAAAAAACCTGCGACCAATATCGGTTAGCTCCCTCGAGTTCACTATTGAGCAGTTCGGCGTCGTTCCCGAGGGCATTGCGATCGATACGCAAACAGGGCGAACGTTTGTTGGCAGTATGCGTAGCGGCAACATTTTTGTGCGCGATTCAGCCGGACAACTTTCCCGTTTCGCGACCGTCGAACACGATGGAACCCTGGCCGCAATCGGCCTTTACGTTGACCACCGAAAGCAAATGCTTTGGGCCGTTGGATCATCGTTTGACCTGAACGAAAATTTTGATCCTGAAGCGCCCGTGCGCGCCGGCGTGTTTGGCTTCGACCTTGCGAACGGCCGACTGCAGAAGAAAATCATCGCTACAGACCCAGGCAATGGTTTTAACGACCTCACCATTGGACCATCCGGCGACATGTATATCAGCGGCAGCACGGTCAGCGTCGTGCGAAACGGCACCGACTTGATTGAACCTTTAAAGACAAGTCTGCCGATCGTAGGCTCCAACGGTGTGGTGTTGTCCCCGGACGGAGAACATTTGTTCGTTACCTCCTATCCGGTCGGCATAGCGGTAGTGAATCTCGCAAACGGTAATGCACACTGGCTTGCCGCCCCCGACGATATAACCTTGTACGGCATCGACGGACTCTACTGGTATGACGGCGACCTCGTCGGAGTGCAAAACGGCGTACGCCCGTGGCGACTTGTGCGGATTGAACTCGACGACGCCATGCGCGAGGTAACCGCGGCACGCCTGATTGAATTTGCCAATAGCACGATTACACCGACTACCGGCGCTATCGTCGACGATGTCATTCACTACGTGGGAGAAGGACCGGCGCCGGAAAATATTCCGTCACATTTTCCAGCCGGACTGGCGCGAAACAGCGGCAAAACAATCGTAATGAGCGCGCCTTTGAACTAAAGTCGCAGCTCCGTCGCTGCCAAATTGATTGCGCTATGACTGACCCGAGCTGGTTTTCAATATTGCCGCCCATCCTCGCGATCATTCTCGCGATCTGGACCAAACAGGTGGTCCTGTCACTTTTTGCCGGTATCTGGATGGGAGTTACGCTGATGAACGGTTTCAATCCGTTGATCGGTGTGACCGCAGGACTGGAAAGCATCGTCGATGTGTTCACCGACCCGGGCGATACGCGTGTGCTGGTATTTACGCTGATCATTGGCTCGCTGATCGCTACCATTGAGCACTCCGGTGGCGTACGCGGCTTCGTCCACTATCTTGAGACCCGCCGCTGGGTACACAACGGTGTTCGGGCGCAAGTTCTTGCCTGGGCTACCGGCCTGGTTATCTTCATCGAGTCCAATATCACTTTGCTGGTTGCGGGTTCGGTCAGCAGACCACTTTTTGATCGCTACAAGGTTTCCCGTGAAAAACTGGCTTACCTGATTGACGCGACGTCGGCGCCGGTATGCGTGATGATCCCGTTGAACGCGTGGGGCGCAGTGATCGTAGGGCTGATTGGTTCAACCGGCGTGGAAAATCCTTTGCAGATGTTTATCCAGTCTATTCCCTATAACTTCTACGCAATTGCGGCAATTATCCTGTCGGCCGTCGTTATTTGGAAAAACATTAACATCGGCCCGATGAAAAAAGCTGAGGAACGCACACAGAACGGTCAGGTGCTGTGGCCAAATGCAACGCCACTGATGGATGTATCAGCCGAGACCGTGCACGACGAAGACGGCGACATTCCTTCAGCTGCGCTGATGGTGGTGCCCATCCTGGCCATGATCCTGATGATGCCGGTGGGGCTCTACATCACCGGCAACGGCAGTATTATCGAAGGTTCCGGCTCTGTATCGATTCTCTGGTCAGTCAGCTTCGCGTTGCTGGTGTCGTGGACCATGATACTGGCGAAAGGCGGCAGCTCGACTAGCGAACTAATGCATATCTTCATGAAGGGCGCCGGCTCGCTGCTGCCAATCGCGATTATCCTTGTGCTCGCTTTGGCATTGGGCGACGTTGCAAAGGCATTGGGCACCGGCATCTATGTAGCTAATATTGTTGGTGATGCCGTTGCCGATCCACTACTTGCGCCGCTGATATTTATCACGTCCGCATTCATCGCATTTTCGGTGGGCTCAAGCTGGGGCACGTTTGCAATCATGATTCCGATCGCTATTCCTATTGCGACAACGCTTGGCCTGCCTGTGGAACTTATGCTTGGCGCAGCCATTGCCGGCGCAATATTTGGCGATCATGCTTCGCCAATCAGCGACACGACCGTTGTCGCGTCAATGGCGTCAGCGACGGATCACATTGATCACGTGCGAACGCAATTGCCCTACGCACTGATAGCGGCCGCTGTCGCAGCGATGGCATTCCTCCTGGTCGGATTATTTATTTAAGAATTCCGCTGAAGCAGAATTCCACCGGACCGGTCATGGTTGCATCACCATCCAGCGAGATGTCGATAACTACCGTGCCCGCCGGCATATCAATTGTCATTTTTCTCTCGGCTGTGAGACCACGCGCCAGCGCCGCGAATGCAGCAACGCATGCGCCACTGCCACAAGCCGTTGTTAGTCCGGCGCCTCGCTCGTAAACAACAAGCCGCATATGAGCAGCCGAGATCATTTGCGCAACGCCGACATTTACCTGCTGCGGAAACAATGGTTGTTGCTGAATTTGCGGCGCCAGTAATTCGATATCCACCGCGTCGATATCGGCAACGAAAAAAACTACGTGTGGATTACCTATATTCAACGCAACGGCATCGCGTAACGGGCCGAACGAAAGCTCCAGGTGGCAGGTGTCGCGCTCCTCGGCGAGCGGAATATCCTGCCAGTCCATGCTAATGCGTCCCATGCAACAACTCACCTGTTGCTTGCCAGTCCTTGTGCACTCAATCAGCCCAGCCAGTGTTTCGATGACAACTTCGTCACTACTTGCTTCCTCTAACAAAAGCCACGCGACACATCGTGTTGCGTTGCCGCAAGCTTCAACTTCCCGGCCATCAACGTTAATTATTCGCATGAATACGCTCGCACCATTTTGCTTGCCAGCGGCGGTTGGCGGCTCAACGATAATCAGTTGATCTGCGCCGACCCCGGTTTTAGGGTCGCAAATACGAATGACTTCTTCATTGCCTGGCTTGTATGCATCCTCGCGTGCATCAGTGATGACGAAATGATTCCGCAACCCGTGCATTTTGACGAAGTTGCGCCCCCTGTGGCTTACGCCGAAATTGGTTATTTCAATCATGGGATGTAGTGATGATTTACTCCAGCTGCGATCCGCGCAATTATAGCCATCCCTGCAGCCTGGCCGTATTTCTTTGCAGCATATTGTTGCTGGCATTACATTGGAGCTGCAAATCAATGAAAGGTGATAGCCATGACCGAAATCCTGTTTCGTGAAGATTCCTATCTGCAGAGTTGTGAAGCCAAAGTGCTTGCGACCGATGACGAATCGATTGTGCTCGACCGGACTGTGTTTTATCCGCTGGGAGGCGGCCAGCCAGGCGATACCGGCAACATCAGCTGGGATGGTGGCGAAGCTGCCATTGTCGATACGCGCTATGGCGAAGGCGGGGCGATCCGACATGTCATTGAGGCGGGGTCGGCGCTGCCCGGTGAGGGTAGCGAGGTAACAGCGACCATTGACTGGGACAGGCGCTACCTGCATATGCGTATGCATACGGCGCTGCACCTGCTGGGATCTGTGTTGCAGTACGGAGTTACCGGGGGAAATATTTCAGCGGCCAAGAGTCGGCTGGATTTTGACATGGAGGACACGATCGACAAAGAACAGGTCACTGCGGATTTACAGGCGCTGGTTGCCGCGAATAGCGCGGTGACCTGCCGCTGGATCAGCGACGCTGAGCTGGAAGCACAGCCGGAGCTGGTGCGCACGATGTCCGTGCAGCCACCGAAAGGCGCAGGCCAGGTGCGACTGCTCGAAATCGAGGGCGTGGACCTTCAGCCGTGCGGCGGCACGCACCTGAAATCAACCGGTGAAGTCGGCCAGGTTAGTATCGGCAAGGTGGAGAAGAAGGGAAAGCACAATCGACGCGTGTCGATTGTGCTTGACCAGTAACCCAGGGAATCGCGGCTGGAAGCCGCTCCCACGATACTTAACGGTATTCTGGGGCAGCCTGATAGCTCGCGATACTTAAAAGAATTGTGGGAGCGGCTTCCAGCCGCGATCTATCAGCCACCCCCGCAATTCGTAGGAGCGGCTTTAGCCGCGATTCATCAGCTAGCTTAGTCTGCTGCAGACGCTGCCAGGTACTGATGGGCTTCCTTGAGTACCGGGAAATCTCGGCCTTTCCACACTTCTGCGAGCTTCTGATATTCCTCGCGGGCAGCATCCTCATCGCCCAGCGCCGCATACGAGCGCGCCAGCCCCAACAGGGACAGCGGCCGGTTCGGCGTGCGCTTCAGGGAAGTCCTGAACTGATCTGCCGCCTGGGCAGGCCGGTTTGCGGCGAGCAATGCCTCTCCATAGAGTTCGTGAGCAGGCTTTAGCGGATTCGGCGCACCATTGGGAGGGCGCATTGATTCTGCGATTACCACGCTGTCGCGCAGCAGTGCCAGGCCTTTCTCCTGCTCACCTTCTGCAATCGCCACCATGCCAGTCACGGATCCGTGCATTACCCGCAGCGGTTTGCTCGTATCCGCGTAATAGGACTTGTCGCCGTCGCCGAGTGCCTCAGCCTTCGCAGCAAGTTGGTCAGCAGCCTGTCGGGCGAGATCCATATTGCCAAGATGAACGGCGCTGATTCCCGTTGCCAGCAATTCCGCTTCGCTTGACGAATCAGTCACAGGCATCGTTTTCCATTGTTGGGTTTCAATAACCATTCGCGCATTTACGCGCGGCAAAGCGGCCGCAATCCGCGGCTGCCCCGGATTCCTTTCGACAACGCCTTCCATTCTCTTAATCCACATCTCCGCCCGTTCATAGTCGCCAAGCTGCAGGTCGCCGTACTGGCCCCAATCCAGCGCGTGGGTCATGTCACCCGCCATGTCTCCCGGAATCCACAGGGCAACCGCCGCGTCATAGGCCGACTGATTTGAATCGGAAACCTGCTGCCACATACCGTGCTGAATAAAGATGTGTGTTGGCATGTGGCGCGCGTGTGAAACCGCGGGCGCGATATCATCAAAAACCCAGGCCGCGTCGAGCGCGAGTGGTGCGTGCACAGGATCATCGAAAGCATGAATCGTGTAGTGCACTGCTCCCGGATGCCTGGGATTTTGCCGCGTAATACCCATCACGATGGCACCGGCCCTCACATTCTGCCGGTGACCTTCACCTGCCGGCCCCGCAGAACTCAGCAAGGACAACGCGTAGTAGGCGGCAACCTCGTTGTCGTCCGGATATTCTTCGTAAAGAGTGTGCATGGCTTGTGAATAGGCGAGTCTCCGTGCGCGCGTATCACCTTCGCCGAAAAACAGTTCGTCGACTGCCAGAATGAACCCTTTCTCCCTGTCAGTGGGCGCCATTGCGAGTCGCGCCTCCCTGGTTTCGCCCAGTTTGCCGAGAACGATTTTTGGCGTATCGAGATCCCATTCCGTAATTAACGGATGGTTGTACGTTAGTGACTCACCCCAGTAAGCCATTGCGAAATCCGGGTCAATTTCCTGCGCTTTCTGAAAGGCAGTTCGTGCTTGTTTCCAGCCAAAACTATGCAGCGTCGCAACACCGCGCAAAAAGTGCTGTTGGGCCTCAGGTGATCCTGAGGTAGGAAAATCTATACTGCCGACATCATCCATTTCTGCCGCGGACAGCGGAACTGAAATCAAAACGAAGCACGCGACGGCCAAAAAGCGTTTCATGGCATTCTCCCAAATAGGTTTTATTTTTTGCAGAGCATTATTTTTTTGTTCTGGATTGCTGCTGTGAGCTAATTCTAACGGGGGTTGCGCGGCGTATAAAGCTCTGCTTCTGCCCGCGTCAACTGTTTCACCTTAAATTGCCAGTCAACTAAGGATCCGTTGATGCGCAAGCGAAACTTGCCGCTTTTATTGAACATCCTGACCCCGTTTCTGCCGTATTCCAGGACCTTCAGATTCAATATATTGCCCTCCAGCAACCCCGTTGAGCCATTCAGCAAATCCAGATCGAAGGAAACCATCTTGTTGTAATCGCTGTTGATGCGCCAGTCGAGAATCCACGGACCCCGCGCCTCAAAAGTCGCCGTGGTGCGGTTCCCCGTGCCCTTGAATTCGACGATCAGTTCCTCAGCAACAACGAACTGACTTACCGTCATCAATATGACACTAAAAATTAGGCGCTGAATGCGTTTCATCTGTTTCCTCACAATCCTTTCAGTATTTCAATTGCCGACTATTGCGTCGTTACCGTCGTTTTTCTTACCGGCAACGAGTCGCTGCCGCGACACCTGTCCACAATCTGCCTCTGCAAATTCTTCGGTTCATTGATGATGTTGTAGAAACCATCAATGTAGCGGCTGACAGACCTGAGTTTTCTGTTTGACAAACCATCCGCAATTATTGCTGCAGTAATCTTATCGCGGTGCTCCTTAAATAGCGCAACGGTTTCAATTAGTTCGTCATGGTGCCAGCAAAAGCCACGATACAACCGCGCGGTCACCTTCTTGATGCGAAATTGAGCATCAGGCAATGCATAGTCTGTGTTGATGAGGCCCGCCTGGTCGAAATCGTAGGGCAAGGCTATCCAGTCACCCTGGCTGCCGGCAGGCGCAAGAAGTCGATTATTGTGGCAGCAGCCTTCGCCCGACGGCCCGCGCTTGATTGCGAAGTCAGTATTGCCGATCAGGAACTGGAAAAGGGCGCTATTTGCAGTTTCTTTCTTGTTGAATTGATTTGCATTGGCTCGTGGCGGTCGGATCACCTCGCGTTGCAAACGTGCCGCAGCGTCTGCCGTCGGCTCAATCAGGAACGCACTTTGCTTTCGTTCCCAACGCTCGGACTCCGTATCGTGAAACGTGACGTCGACGCGCCTGGCACGATAGGAATAGTCAGACACCTGGTTGTAAGCAAGATAAATACCGTATTCGAGCTGCAGCCAGTCGGCAGCCGACCGGGTTGTTTTGCACTGGGTCACCATTTTCAGGTGGCCCTGATTCTCAAACACCGTCCCTGCCGCCTGTTGCGGGTCAATCGTTAACCGGAGCGGCGGAAAACTGCACACATCGAGTCGCGAGTTGCCCCTGGGCTTCAGGCCAACAGTCATTTCCTGCATGATGCCGTTCGCATCTTCGAACTGCAGCAGCGCTTCGTATTGCGGTTTACTTTTGCGCTTTCCAACGAGCTCACGCATCGGCGCCGTAATGGTCATCTTGATGGGTTCAGCACTGGCAAACAAAGGTGAGCCTGCCGCCGGCGCATCATCAGCAATGACAATGATCGGGATGCAGAATATGAATGTCAGAATGCGCTGCATATGCAGATCTTAAAACACCAGGCTCACGGTAGTACCCTCATTGTTGCTGTCGACCACAATCTCTCCGCCGTGCGCAGTCATTATTTGCCGGCTCAATGACAGGCCAATGCCGCTACCCTCGCGCTTGGTTGTAAAAAACGGCACAAAAATCTGATCTATCGCGTCATCGGCTATGCCAGGGCCATTGTCGGCGACCCTTATGATAATCCGACCGTAATCCAGAAGGGCCTGCAATCTAAGTGTAGGAGATTTATCGCTGTCTGTGGCGTCTTCGGCATGCATTGCGTCAAGTGCATTCCGCACGAGGTTAAGCAATACCTGGTCAAGCAGCTGCGCGTCAGCGTGCACTTCCAGTGAGTCCGGCGACACGGCGATATCGACCTTTACTGCTCCCAGCTCATCCTTGAGTAGTGCCGTCACACTCTGAAATGTGGCGGTGACACTTATGTTTTGCGGGTCTGGCACTGGCACTTTCAGCAACTCACGGTAACGGGAAACGAAGGTCATGAGACCTTCACTTCGCCTCGCAATAGTCGCCACTGCATCACGAACATCATCTGCGGCCGCCGGATCGTCAAGCATGTTGCCGGTGGTCTGCGCCAGCGAGGTGACGGGCGTCAGCGTATTCATAATCTCGTGAGTCAGGACACGTATCAGGTTTCGCCACGCGCTCGACTCCCGGGCAGTGAGTTCACCGGACAGGTTTTCGATCGAATACAGGCGCTCGACGCCACTCGCGAGGCGAATTTCCGATACTGAAACCCTGAGCTCCACGGGAATTTCGCGAATCTTGGTCTGCAACATCTGTTGCTGTCCGGGTTCTATCGCCTGCATCAATCCCGGCATCGCCGGATCGAGTTCAGCCAATTGTTCAAGTTTGCGCAGAGCCGGTATTCCAGTGAGCCTGCGTGCCGGGTTATTGACCAGGCTCAATACGCCATCCGGGCCCTCCGCTATGAATGGCACCGGCACATGCCTGACGACGGTTTCCAGGTAACCTGCCTGAACGTCCCTCGCCGCCCGCGCGTCCTGGAATTGTTCGAGTACCCGGTTAAACGCTTCCTTGAGTTCGATGTCGACATCGTCCTCCACGAACCGTCGCGTGAAATCTTCATAATTGATCGCGGCAAAAAACTCTTCGAGTGTATCGACGTGTGCTTCGACAAAGTGCAACAGCGCAACAAGCTGCAACAAGACTAAGATCGCGATCACAACCGGAACGGCTACGTACTCCGTTTGCAGGGCCGACCAGGCCAGTGCCAACAAGGTTACAGCCAGCATGCACACCTGAACTATGGTTAAAAGGCGAAATCTTGCGCGGTGACGTTTTTTCACAAGCCGAATTTCTCGATGCGTCTGTAAAGTGCGGCTCGCGTAATCCCCAGGGTGTCGGCAGCGTGCGAGATGTTGCCACTCGCGCGCTCAATCGCTCGCACAACCATACGTCGCTCGCTATCTTCCAGGTTAAGTGATGGCACAGAAATGTCGACGGCAGTACCGCCGATCTGAAAATCTCCGCTATCCAGCTCATCTGCATCGCACAATATCAGGGCACGCTCGACCGCATGAGATAACTCACGAACATTTCCCGGCCAGTGATGTGAACGTAGTTCGGCCATCGCCTTTGCGCTGATGGTCTTGCCCGCCCGCCGATACTTGCGTGAATACAGCGCCATGAAATGTTCCACCAGTGCTGGCAGGTCATCGAGTCTTTCGCGCAGTGGCGGCAAAGCTATTTCGATGGTGTTGATACGATAGAAAAGGTCTTTGCGAAATATGCCGTCGGCGACCAGCTGCTCCAGCGGTTGATTTGTGGCAGCAATTAATCGTACATCGATGGGCACCGTTCGATCACTGCCGAGCGGCACAACCTCCCTGCTTTCAATAACACGCAATAATTTTGTTTGCAGCGGCGCCGGCAGGTTGCCAATTTCATCCAAAAACAAGGTGCCGTTATCGGCTGCCTGGAATCGCCCCGCCCTGTCGGCACTGGCGTCGGTAAAGGCACCCTGTTTGTGACCAAACAATTCGCTTTCGAACAGGCTTTCGGCAACGGCACCGAGATCTACAGCAACCAGCACTTTGTTTGCCCTGTCGGACTGCCGGTGCAACGCTTTTGCAATGAGTTCCTTGCCGGTGCCGTTCTCACCGCGAATCAATATGTTCGCATCGGTCGGTGCGACACGGGAAACGAGCTGCAAGACGTCCTGCATCTGTTTGGATACCGCAACCATTTCACTGCCGGGTGGCGAAACGCTCAGGGCGTTGACAGTTTCTCTTGTTTGGCGCAACTCGGCAGCGACACTCAACGTCGCGACGAGTTTGTCGTTCTGCCAGGGCTTGAGAACGAAATCGGCGGCGCCTTCGCGCATGGCCTGGACGGCGGTGTTCAGATCACCAAACGCCGTCATGAGAATGACCACCGCGTCAGCATCAACGGCCCGGATCCGGTCGAGCCACTTCAATCCTTCGGCACCGGAGTTGCGGCCGATGGCGAAATTCATATCAACGAGGAAGACGTCGATGCGCTCACGCGCCATCAGCGTCTCAATTTCTTCGGGATTCTCCGTTGTCAGCACATTGTCGAAATGCTGCCGCAACAGCAACCGGGCTGCAGTCAGGACATCGGCATCATCGTCTACAACAAGAATCGTGGCGCGAAGGGTCATCGAACCACCATATAGGAGCAGGTGTCCGAAATCGATCACCTTGTTACGAAAACGAACACCTGGATAGGACCGCACAAGCGTAAGTGATTGATTTATAAGGATGACAAAACTGGCACAGCGATTGCTTAGTAAGGGTTATGAATGCGAAAAACCCTCAACCAGCCACAGGTGGCATGGATCGCAAAATCGAGCCGAAGCCGCACAAGCGCAAGCTGATCATCGGCGGCGCGGTGGCTGGCGCCCTTGTGTTGATCTATCTCATCACATCGATCGACACGTCAACGTCCTTCACGCTGGATGGTCAGCGCATCCGTACTGCAGAAGTCACCAACGGCATGTTCGAGGACTTCATTCCATTGCGCGCCAGCGTCGAGCCGGAACGCACCGTTTACCTGGACGCGATAGAAGGCGGCCGGGTCGAAGCCATCCTGGTTGAGGACGGCACTCACGTGGAGGAAGGCCAGCCCCTCATCGAGCTTTCAAATACGTCACTGCAACTGGATGTGATTGCCCGCGAAGCTGAAGTCAGTGAGCAACTGAATAACCTGCGCAACACGCAACTTGCGATTGAACAGAATCGACTGAAGCTGAAAAGCGACCTCATCGACATCGATTACGAAATTATCCGTTTGTCGCGACTCGTCAAGCGTTACGAGGAACTGGAGGACAGCCAGTTTATCTCGCGCAACGAATATGAAGATGCAGTCGACGAACTTGAGTACAACGAAAAACGCAGGGGAGTAACGCGGGAGAGCCAGGCACAGGACGAAGTTGTGCGTAAAGCGCAGATTGAACAGCTCGAAGGATCAGTTTCGAACCTCGAAAAGAACCTGACGCTCGCGCGCTCCAATCTCGACAACCTGCTGATTCGCGCACCACGGTCGGGTCACCTGACGTCGATGAACGCGGAACTTGGAGAATCAAAATCGCGCGGCGAGCGGATGGGACAGATTGACGATGTCGATCGCTTCAAGGCGACTGCGTTCGTCAATGAGTTTTATCTGAACCGGGTTCTGATTGGGCAACAGGCGAAACTGGAAGTTAACGGGCGCGACTACAACCTGGAAATCAGCAAAATCTACCCGGAAGTAAAGGCTTCGCAATTTGAAATTGACCTGCGTTTTACTGGCACTGCACCACCCGATATTCGCCGTGGCCAGACCTTACAACTCAGCCTGGTGCTTGGCGATTCGACGGAGCAGGCGATCCTGTTGAGCAATGGCCCATTTTTCAATGACACCGGCGGTGCATGGGTTTTCGTCCTGGACGCCGACGGTAAAATCGCGACGCGCCGACCAGTCCAGCTTGGGCGTCGCAACACAAACTCAATCGAGGTCGAGTCAGGACTCGTACCCGGTGACGAAGTCATAATTTCCTCATACGCAAACTTTATTGACGTCGATCGATTGTTCATCGACGACTAACAGCATTTATCAGGAGCGGAAAAATGATCAGGATTCACGATTTATCAAAAGTGTACCGAACGTCTGACGTCGAGACCTCGGCACTCAATCACATCAACATCGAAGTCAACGAAGGCGAGTTCATAGCCATCATGGGGCCCTCAGGCTGCGGCAAGTCCACGCTGCTAAACATTCTTGGCATGCTCGACTCGCCAGACGGTGGCAGCTACGAATTCGCGGGCGAAAACGTCGCCGGATATTCCGAGGGACAGCTGGCTGAAATTCGTAAGCACAATATCGGCTTCATCTTTCAAAGCTTCAATCTCGTCGATGAACTGACTGTTGCTGAAAACGTCATGCTGCCGCTTTTGTATCAGAAAGTACCGGCAAGCGAACGGCAGGAAAGGGTGCAGGCGGTGCTGGAACGCGTCGGAATTGCACATCGTGCCGATCACCGACCGCAACAACTTTCCGGCGGCCAGCAGCAACGTGTCGCTGTGGCACGAGCTGTCGTCACCAACCCCAAGCTGATTCTCGCAGATGAGCCGACCGGTAACCTCGATACGACCAATGGCGAGGAAGTACTCGAACTCCTGAACCAGCTAAACGGTGACGGGACAACCGTAATCATGGTCACCCATGATCAAAGTCATGCTGATCACGCGGCCCGGGTCATAAATATGCTCGATGGTCGGGTGTTATCCGAAAATGTCGTGGGTTTGCAGCACGCAAGTGAGGCTCGTCATGCTTAGAAACTATTTTCAAATCGCCTGGCGCAACCTCGTCGGCAACCCGCTGTTCAGTGCCATCAATATCATAGGTCTGTCTATTGGGCTTGCCTGCTGCATCATCATTACATTGTTTGTGCGTTACGAAATGTCCTACGACAAACACTGGGTCGATGCGGACCGAACCTATCGGGTAACCAGGGACTTTTTCGGCAACGATCTTGAGTTGGCAGCGGTCGCGCCACCAATCGCGCCGTTAATGAAACAGGACTTTCCAGAAGTCGAAGACATTACGAGGATTCTGGAGATGGGCGGAATAACGCTGTCTCGTGGCGAAACCCGCATGCGCGAGAATAGCCTGGTTATCGCGGATCCCAACGTATTCGAGTTCTTCAACCTGGAGTTCGTTACCGGCGATGCCAAATCCGCCCTGGCCAGACCCACTGACATTGTCATGACCGAACGCGCGGTGGAACGCTATTTTGGCGATGAAGATCCGATAGGTCAGGTGTTAAACCTGATGGATCAGGCGGATGTGACCGTTACCGGCGTCATAAAGGACCTGCCGGATAATACGCATATGGCGTTTGAACTCATCGGTTCAATGGAGGCCATTCCAATGATCGCCGGACCTGGCGAACTGGAAAGCTGGGGCAGCAATAATTACTACACTTATGTGCGACTTCCGGAAGGCTACAACCCTGCCGATCTCGAAGCGCAGTTCAATGATTTCCTCGTCAGGCACTGGAGTGAGACTGCGGAAAGCAGTTCTGCGCTTGGGTTGCAGCTATTGCCGGATATTCACCTAACGTCGAACCGTGATGGAGAATGGCGGACGAACGGAAGCATCGCCACTGTCTACACATTCTCGGCAGTTGCGTTATTCGTATTGCTAATCGCCTGTATCAACTTTATGAACCTGACGACGGCACGCTCAACACAGCGCGCCCGTGAAGTCGGGGTGCGTAAAGTTGTTGGTGCCAAACGCTCTCAACTGATTGCACAATTCATGGGTGAGTCGATCATGTTGACTGCGTTCTCGATGCTGCTGGCGGTGGCCATCGTTGAAGTAGCGCTACCGGCATTCGCCACCTTCCTTGAAAAACCACTGACGTTTTCGATCGCTGATCCGAGCTCGCTGATATTGCTTGTTGCAGGCATCGCGATCGTCGGAGCTTTTGCAGGTAGTTACCCGGCGTTTTATCTATCCAAATTTCGGCCGGTCGAAGTATTGAAAGGCCCTGCGTCCGGTACCGGCTCTGCATTACTTCGCAAGGTACTGGTCGTTACCCAGTTTGCAACATCGATCGCATTGTTGATTGCCACAGGCGTGGTCATGGCGCAAATGAGCTATGCGCGCGACATTGATATGGGTTTTGACAGATCACGCAACCTGGTGAGCACGCTGCCCTATTTCAGTGACCTTTGGGAAACTTTCGAGCCCATGAAGGCGGAGCTGGAGTCACACCCGGATATTTCGTCGGTCGTCTATTCGTCACGAT